>DASTJX010000364.1:0-18460 GCA_035716265.1 Nitrospira sp. | reverse complement strand
ACGGCCCGGGATCGGGACGCGAGTCGGCGATTCGTTCGTTGCAGGGGGCTGGACTGCGGATTAACCTGATCCGTGACGTCACGCCAATCCCTCATAACGGCTGCCGGCCTCCGAAGCGGCGGCGAGTCTAAGAGAATACGCACTAGGTGACTTGGAAGGAAGCGGGCGGGCCATGAAGGGCTTGCCAGAAAACCGGAGGTAGAGCACGTGGCAAAGTATCGCGGTCCAGTCTGTCGGCTATGTCGTCGTGAAGGCGAGAAGTTGTTTCTAAAGGGCACGCGCTGCATGACGGAAAAATGCGCCATCGAGCGCCGGAGCTATCCGCCCGGCCAGCATGGCCAGGCCCGGCCGAGAATCTCAGACTACAGCACCCAGTTGCGCGAGAAACAGAAACTGCGGCGGATATATGGGCTTCAAGAAAGGCAGTTTCGGGGTGTGTTTGAACGGGCGGAACGGCAGTCGGGTGTGACGGGCGACGCCTTACTGAGGTTGCTCGAATGTCGCCTTGATAACGTGGCCTATCGCCTCGGCTTCGGGGCGTCACGCAAGGAAGCCCGCCAAATTGTCGGCCATGGGCACGTGACGGTCAATGGCCGGAAGAACAACATTCCCGGGGCGCAGGTGCGTGTCGGTGACGTGGTGGCGGTGCGGGAGCGAAGCCGGAACCTGGTGTCGATTCAGTCGGCGTTGGAGTCCGTCGACGGACGGGGGATTCCAGAATGGTTGGATCTCGATAAGGCCGGATTCAAGGGCACCGTGCGGGCGTTACCAACCAAGGACCAGATCACGCTGCCCGTCAACGAACAGATGGTCGTGGAATTATATTCGCGATAACGGCAACTTCATACAACGCCGGCTTTCTCCAGAATGCATCGCAGAAAGTGCGGCGGCTGACAGGATGAAGGGGGACTCATGATAAAAGCGATGAAAGATTTTCAAATCCCGATGCGGGTTGAAGTGGACAAGGAAACCGCTTCCGCCACCTTCGGGAGATTCACCACGGAAGCCTACGAGCGTGGCTTCGGAACGACCGTCGGCAATGCCCTGCGCCGTGTGCTGCTCTCATCCCTGACCGGAGCGGCGGTGACGACCGTCAAGGTCGAAGGGGTGCTGCACGAATTTTCGACGATTCCCGGTGTGACGGAAGACGTCACGTCGATTATCCTGAACGTCAAGGGATTGCGGTTGGCCTCCCACACGGACAAGCCGAAAACGATCCGGTTGAAAAAGAAAGGGCCTGGTGAAGCCAAGGGGTCCGATATCATTCACGATGCCGACATCGCCATCCTGACGCCCAATCTTCACATTGCGACCCTCGACAAGGATGCCACGCTCGACATGGAAATGACAGTCAAGCATGGGCGCGGCTATGTACCAGCGGAACGCAACAAAGAAGAAGGGTTGCCGATCGGCGTCATCGCCATCGATTCCATTTTCTCGCCGATCAAGCGCGTGAACTTTCACGTTGAAAATGCCCGAGTCGGCCGCATGACCGACTATGACAAACTGACGCTCGAGATCTGGACGGACGGGACTATCTCGCCCAGCGATGCCTTGTCGACTGCCGCCGGCATCTTACGTGACCATGTGGATATCTTCATCAATCCGGAAGCCCGAGTGGAAGGCCGCGCTGAGTTGAGCGGCGACGACGCCCAGCGCGAGATCAACAAGAATCTCTTCCGAAGCGTCAATGAACTGGAGTTGTCCGTGCGCGCAGCGAACTGCTTAAAGAACGCCAACATCAAGACCATCGCGGATCTCGTGCAGAAATCAGAGGCCGAGATGCTGAAGACCAAGAATTTCGGCAAGAAGTCGCTGAATGAAATCAAAGAAATTTTGACGGATATGGGATTGAGCCTCGGGGTTAAGCTGGATGCAATGGCCTCAGGAAGCGGCTCTAAAAACGAATAGAAAGAGGGCACCGTGCGTCACCGAAAAAAAGGCAGACAGCTGGGGCGCCAGACAAAACACCGCTGGGCCTTATTCAGAAGCCTCGTCACCTCGCTGCTCGAACATGAGCGGATTGAGACGACTGAAGCCAAGGCCAAAGAGATCCGCGGTTTTACGGACCGCATGATCACGCTCGGGAAGGACGGGTCCTTGCCGGCCCGCAGGCGTGCGCTGAGCTTCCTGCGCAGCAAGGATGTGGTCTCGAAGCTTTTCAGTGACGTTGCCGGACGGTTCAAGGATCGTCCCGGCGGGTACACGAGAATGGTGAAGACCCGGCGGCGGATCGGCGATGCGGCTGAGCTGGTCGCGATTGAACTCGTGGCACGCGCCGAAGTCTCGACCGCAAAAAAGCCCGGGTCGACTCCTGCCAAGACCGACAAAACGGAGTAGGTCTCGCCCGAGACCTACTCGAAACGCGCGGGCGTGACCGCCCTCGTGTGAACAACCAGAACCTCGCCTCAGCGCTAGATGTTTTTCCGTTCCTAACTGCGCGCAGAGTTTACTTGCCATCAGCTGGATGCTATTATCGTGCCAGGTCTTTCTCCTTTTGGGGCACCGACGGAAACATTGTGTGGCAGCGCTGGGCACAACGGATTTTATTGGGGCTTAGCCTCGCTCTGGTGTGCTTCCTGGTCTACCTCCTCATGACCAACTCCACTGCGTCTCCTCCCCCCACGGCCACAGCACCGGGTACCATTAATCAAGCCGATGCCATCATCTCCAAATTCACCTTTACACAGACCAAAGGGGACAAAGTGCAGTGGCATGTCGATGCGCAACAGGCACGTCTCTACGAACAGGACAAAAGGGCGATTCTCGACAACGTCGCCGTGACGCTGTTCGGTGTACAGGGGAGGGAAATGACGGTGCACGGGGATGAGGGGACCTTGAATACCGACACGAAGAACTTTCTTCTCACGAACCGGTCCGAGCCATTGGTGATTTACACGCAGAGCGGCTACACAATTTATACCAATCATCTGGCTTGGACGGACCAGACACGAGAAATCCGCACCCAGGACCCCGTCCATATCATCGGCCATGGTCTGGATGTGAAAGGACGAGGCTTGCTTGGTCACCTCGACACGGAAGAATTCGAAGTACTTGAGGACGTCCATGTGGATGTGGCTCCTGCTTCTTAGCTGGCACGCGATAAGTGTGTCGACGGCCGGTCACGCTGCCATGGGGGGCGGCTCGAACGGGGCGTCAGACGAGGCGCTAGGAACCACCGTCATCTCCCAAAGGATGACATTTAAGAACCAGCAAAGCCAGGCCGTCTTCGATGGCGCCGTCGTGCTCACGCGTGGCACGCTCGTCGTCTATTCCGACCGGATGGTGGTGTCCTTCCGAAATCAAGAGGCGGCGGATTCCAAGAAAGCGAGCGATCCGCCGAAGACGGGAACCGCACCAGCCAAAGGTCCGGATACGGTGTCCAATCGGGCAGTCAGCCAAATTGAAGCCACGGGCCGAGTAAAAATCGAGCGGGATGCCGGCAACGCAACATGCCAAAAGGCCGTTTATTATCGCGACGAAGACAAGATCGTCCTGACCGGTGATCCCGTCGCATGGGATAAAGGCACCCGAGTCAGCGGCAAGCGCATCACGATGTTCCTGGCGGAAGATCGAACGGTCGTGGAAGGCGGCTCACACGTACGAATCGAGCCGGAGGGTGGCAGCAAGTGACGGAAGCGGTACGTTTCGCCCAGGAAACCGACGGCGTTGCCCGTTCCCGCGAGCCGCGTGCGATGTTACGCGCCGATGGCCTGGTGAAAAGTTTTCGGGCGAGAAAGGTTGTGAAAGGCGTGTCGGTGGAAGTCTCGGCCGGAGAAGTCGTAGGCTTGTTGGGCCCAAACGGCGCAGGCAAGACCACCATCTTCGATATGATCGTCGGGTTGACCCAGCCGGACGAAGGTTCAATCCGGCTGAACGCTGAAGAGATTACCGCCTTACCCATGTACAAGCGTGCGAGATATGGTATCGGCTATCTACCCCAGGAGTCTTCGGTCTTTCGTCGATTATCTGTGCAAGACAATATTCTGGCAATTCTGGAAATGCTGGATTACTCTCGAGCTGAGCGGGCGGAACGCGTAGATATTTTGCTCAGTGAGCTCGACCTCGGACACATTAGGGCGAGCATGGCCTACGCGCTGTCCGGTGGAGAACGCCGCCGGTTGGAAATTACCCGTGCGTTGGCTACCAATCCCACATTCATGTTGCTCGATGAGCCGTTTGCCGGCATCGATCCGATTGCCGTCGCGGACATCCAGCAGATCATTACGAGATTGAAGGGTAAAGGGATTGGCATTCTCATCACGGATCATAATGTGCAAGAGACGTTATCGATTACCGACCGTGCCTACATCATCAACGAGGGCCTCGTCCTAGAATCCGGTCCTCCCGATGTGATTGTGAAGAGCGAGACAGCGCGGGCGGTCTATCTGGGAGAACGGTTCACTCTCTAGCAGCGTAATATCAATGAAACTTCGTCTTGATCTCCGCCTCAGCCAAAAATTAATTATGACGCCGCAGTTGCAGCAGGCGATCAAGCTGTTGCAGCTGTCACGCCTGGAGTTGCAGCAAAGTCTGGCTCAGCATTTGATGGAAAATCCCTTGCTGGACGAGTTGCCGGAAGAAGTGGAAGAGAACGAATCGACGACAGCGGAGGAAAAAGCCGAAGAGGCTGCCGCCTCTGCCTCGCCGACTACGGAGACCTCCGAAACTGATGGATCCTCCACCCTCGAGGAACGGGACACCCCCGACGAAGTGTCGGCGGCCGGGTGGGAAGAGTACTTTGGCAGTGACCGCCGGACAGGCGGTGGCGAAGGCCAATCGTCTTCCTCCGATGATTTTCCCTCCTACGAGCAAACCGTCGCCAAAGCGGCGTCGCTGGAAGACCACCTGCTCTGGCAGTTGTCCTTATCCGGCTTGTCGGAGCGCAATAAGGCGATCGGTCGTTTGTTGATCGGGAATCTGGACGACGACGGGTATCTGCGTACGCCTCTTTCCGAGATCATCACCGGCACCGATTTCACCGAGGCGGAAGCCGAGTCCGTCCTCCGCGACATCCAGACGTTTGATCCGACCGGGGTGGGCGCCAGGGACCTCCCCGAATGTCTGTTGCTGCAGCTCGGCCATTTGGGCAAGAGTCCGATGGGATCCCTCGGCGCTCGCCCGGGTGCACTCAAGGGATCCATCGTGGAGGCGGTAGTCCTGCATCACTTGAAGGACCTCGAAAAGAAGCAATATGCCAAAGTCGCAAAAGCGCTCGACGTCACCGTCGCGGAAATCTTCCAGGCCACGAAGGTCATCGAAGCGCTCGAACCCAAGCCAGGCCGTCCCTTCTCCAATACTCAGAACTACGTCATCGTGCCCGACGTCTTCGTGGTGAAAAATGAAGGAGAGTGGGTCGTCCTATTGAACGACGACGGATTACCCCGGATGCGCATCAGCCCCTACTATAAACAGATGATGGCCTCCGGCGAAGGCGGCTCGACAGAAACCAAGGCCTATCTCGACGAAAAGCTTCGGGCTGCCCAATGGGTGATCCGGAGTATCGAGCAACGCAACAAGACGATCGTCAAGGTCGTGTCAAGCATCGTGAAATTCCAAGAGCAATTCTTTGAAAAAGGAATTCAGTACCTCAAGCCGCTTGTGCTCAAACAGGTAGCCGAAGACATCGGGATGCATGAATCCACGATCAGCCGGGTGACGGCCAATAAATATATGTACTGTCCGCAAGGCATGCTGGAGCTCAAGTTTTTTTTCAATGCCGGTCTGCAGCGGGCGGACCAACCCAGCGACATGCTTTCGTCAGTGACAGTTCGTGAGATGATCAAGAAAATGGTGGCCGAGGAGGATGCCAACCATCCGCTCAAGGACGAGGAAATCGCCGCGCGCTTGCGTGAGCGCCAAGTGTTGATCGCCAGACGGACGGTCGCAAAGTACCGGGCGGAAGAGAATATCCCGCCAGCCACCCAACGCAAACGCTTTTTTTAAGGCAGTGAAGACCTGCGGACTTCTTTCCATTCGAAGGAGTGCAGTGTATGAAAATTACCGGACGCCATATGGAGGTCACCTCCGCCTTGAAACGGTACATCAGGTCCCGGTTCGAGCGTTTGGAACGATACGATGTCTCACCGGACCGTTTGGAGATCGTCCTGAGCGTGACCAAACACCAGCATACGGCGGAAGTGGTGTGCTCGATCAGAGGAAAGCGGTTCCAGGCGAAGACCTCAACGACAGAGATGTATGCCACAGTCGATCAACTGGTCGACCGCCTCGACAAGCAGATCCGGAAGTACAAGGAGCGCCGGATTGCGCACAAGGGAAGGCAGAAGACGCAGCTTCCTGCCTCTGTCGGTTCGGCCCCTGATCTGAACGACCTGAAAATCGTGCGTCCCAAGATCGCCGTGCTGTCGCGCAAGGAGGCTCGTGATCGCTTGGACGCTGATCCGGGTGCCATGCTCTTGTTTACGTGCGTAGATTCCGGAAAGCTGCAAATCCTTCGCCGATCTGAGACCGGTCACGTCGTGCTCATTGATCCCTGAAGGGGTCGAGATGCCAGGACTCAAGCTCGTGGTTATCACCGGTCTCTCCGGAGCGGGGAAGTCGCACGCGCTAAAATGCTTCGAGGACGTCGGCTACTTCTGTGTCGATAACCTTCCGCCAGCGTTGCTTCCCACCTTCGTCGAGCTCTGTCATCAGCAGGGTGGCGAGATTAAAAATGTCGCGCTTGGCATCGACATCCGGGAGCGGGTGTTCTTTGCCGACTTGACCGACATCCTGCAGCGCATCAAGGACCTCGGGCACTCCGTGGAGTTATTGTTTCTGGAAGCGCGTGATCCCGTACTAGTCCGTCGCTTCTCGGAGTCGCGCAGGCCTCATCCGTTGTTGCCCGAGTTGCCCGTGCTGGAAGGCGTGCGGTTCGAAAAAGAGCGGTTGGCGGAAATTCGGGCCCACGCCGATCGCATCATCGACACCTCCAATCTCAGCGTCCATGACTTACGCGATTTACTGAGCCGGCATTTCAGCCAGGAGCAATCTGCTCGCCGCCTGACCATTTCGTTGATCACATTCGGCTATAAGTTCGGCGTGCCGTACGACATCGATATGTTGTTCGACGTCCGGTTCTTGCGCAACCCCTATTTCGTCCCCGATCTGAAGCCGCTCACGGGCGAGGATCCACGCGTTCGAAGTTATGTGCTCGATGATCCGGATGCCAAGGGCTTCCTGGATCGGCTGGAACAGTTTTTTACCTATCTGATCCCGCTCTTTGAGCGCGAGCGGCGCAGCTATCTAAACGTCGGGATAGGCTGCACGGGCGGTCGCCACCGTTCAGTCGTCATCGCCAAGCGGCTGCACGAGAGTTTCTCTTCGGCCGGGCATCACGTCACGCTCTCCCACCGCGATCTCAGCAAGCCATAGATCTTTCTTCTCTGCTCCGTATGCTTCGGAGCGTCGTCGCTGACGCCCCTTTGCCCTTTTCTTGACAGCGAGGACACATGGACTATACTTAGGGTGCGACGTAAGAATCACCAATATTGAAGCCACTTTGGTGCGTTTTGCGTCAGTGCCATCGACCGAAAAGTGATGCCTCCGGCGGTGCGTGTTGGAAAAATGCAAAAAGATTTGCGCTGAGGAAGAAGTCATGTACAGTTCGAAGCACATATGCTGAATTCACTGAAAAGCCTCGTCGACAAGGACATCTTCTCGCTGCTGAGTCCCAAGCGGCAGTTGGTCGGTTTGGACATCGGCTCCAGCGGCATCAAGCTGGTTCAGCTCAAGGAGAATCGTGGGCGCTATGTCTTGCAAAAGTTCGGCTTTAAGCCCTTGGAGCCTGAGGTCATCGTTGACGGTACGGTCATGGATGAAGGCCAGGTGGTCTCGGCCATCAAAGCACTGTTCGATGAACTCAATGTCAAGGTCAAGCAAGTGGCGGTTTCGATTTCTGGCCATGCGGTCATCATCAAGAAAATCAGTTTGCCTCCCATGCCGGACGACGAGCTGGAAGGCCAGGTCAAACTCGCCGCAGAACAATACATTCCCTTCGACATTAATGAAGTCAATATCGATTTTCACGTGCTTCCGTCGTCGTCGGAAGGAGTCGGATCGGGTGAAGCGGAAATGTCGGTCATCCTCGTGGCCGCCAAGAAAGACAAAATCAACGAGTTGACCGAGCTCGTCAAGGGTGCGGGGCTCTTGCCGGTGGTCATGGATGTGGACGCATTTGCGATCGAAAACATGCACGCAATCAACTATCCGATGTCCCAGGAAGAGACGACTGCTCTCGTGAACGTCGGCGCCAGCGTTATGAATATCAACATCGTCTCGAAAGGGACCTCTCTCTTTACACGCGACATTCCGATCGGCGGTAACCGCTACACGGAATCCATCCAGCGGGAGCTGGGGCTCTCTTACGAGGAGGCGGAACAACTCAAAAAGGGCGGGAAAGCCTCAGGGAATAATCAGGCGGCTGCCGCTCAAAGCGTGATTGAGAGCGTGAACGCCGAAGTGGCCTCTGAAATCGCGCGCACGATCGACTATTACAAGTCGACGGTAGCCGAAGGTGAAGTACAACAAGTGCTTCTCTGCGGAGGAGGGGCGCAAGTCTCGGGGTTGGTGAAGCAATTGCGTGATCGAATGCACGCGGTTGTCGAGGTCGCCAATCCGTTCGCGGAAGTTGACACGTCCGGCAGCGATTTCGATCAGACGACGCTCGCCGAGATGGCTCCGATGGCGTCCGTGGGAATTGGATTAGCACTCAGATCGGTAGGCGATCGATGATTCGCATCAATCTACTGTCAGCCGGCCCCAAGGGACGTCAGGCCAAACCGCAATACGACGTGCGGGCACAAGTGCTGTTGGGCGTCGGGTTGCTCGTCATCACCTTGAGCGCATGCTGGTGGTATTCAGTATCCCTCGATGAGGAGATCGCGGCACGGCAGACGGAAAAATCGGAAAAAGAAAAGCAGGTGGCGCAACTGAAGGAACAAGTCAAACAGGTATCGGATTTCGAGCAACGAAAGAAGCAACTTGAAGACAAGAACCGCATTATTGATCAGCTCGAGAAGTCGCGCGTGGGCCCGGTCAAAGTCATGGATCATGTCAGCCACAGCTTGGAGCCTCTAAAACTCTGGCTCGTGAGGGTAGGCGTGGCGGGACAAAACATCGAAGTAGAAGGGCGCGCGTTAACCAACGACGATGTGGTCGAATTCGTCAATAACTTGCGCCGCACCGATTACTTTTCGGACATCAATCTTCAGGAAAGCCGGGCTGCTGTCGAGAGCCAAATCAGCCTGTTCCAGTTCAAGTTGGGATTTCGCTTGAAAGGATAGCGAGCATGAAGTTGCCGGCGATGAATCTCGAGGCCCTTCGAACGATCCCGTTCATGCAAAAGGCCGCCTTTCTGGTTCTCGTGCTGGCTGGAATCGTCGTGATGTTTTACTACTATATCGCCGAGCCAAAACAGATCGAAATCGCCGGTCTTCAAGGAGAAATCGGCAAACTGGACAGCGAAATTCAAACGTTGACCATCAAAGTCAAGCATCTGGACGAGCTCATTGCCGCCAACAAACAGCTGGAAATCGAATTGGCAAAGAAAAAGGAGCGCCTGCCGCCGGAAGAAGAAGCCGTCATGCTGTTGAAGCAAGTTTCGGATCTCGGCATCAAATTGGGTTTGGACATCAAGCTCTGGAAGCCAGGCGCCAAGAGCGAGGACCCCTCTAAGCTGTTCGTGCGGCTGCCTGTTAACGTCGAGGTCACGGGGGGATACCACACGGCGGCGCTGTTCTTCGACCGGATCAACACCCTGCCGAGAATCGTCACAGTGTCCAACCTGAAAATGGGCATGCCAAAAACCGAAAAGGGTCGCGTAGTCACACAGACGGTTTTCGATCTGGTGGCCTATGCAGCGCCTCAGGATGTGAAAGTGGCCGCGGCTCCTGCACCCGCGCCAAAGTAGCGAATGCTGAAGGATGCGTGTGGATCACATGACTAAAATCGGCAGTCTCGGGGCCTTATTCGGGACGGTGCTCTTGCTCGCCGTGACGGGGCCGGCCTTGGCTGAACCGGGGCTGGCATCTCACCTTGGGCAAGTCGCTCCCCTGAGGCAAGATTCTGTAAAAGTGTCCTCTCCTACTGACCTGGCAAAGGAGGCGCCGCAGCCAGGTCCAGCCTTGACGCCGTCACCTGATCTCGCGACTGCCCCGATGGATGCCATGGCAGGCGCGCCGCCCTTTGCAGTCGGGGGCTATGACCCCGCCGGACGCCGGGATCCGTTCTCGCCCGTGCTCAGCCAGCTAGTTCCAGGTCAGACCGATCCCACGTTGCCACCCTTACAGCGCATTGGGCTGACGGATTTGAATCTCATCGCGATTATCTGGGGCGGGTACGGATACACGGCGATGGTGCAGACACCCGACGGAAACGGGTACACGGTCCGCAAGGGGACTAGGGTAGGGCCCAATAGCGGCGTCGTCAGCGCGGTCACCGAAAAAGGGATTATCGTGCAGGAGCGGTTTACCGACGTGTATGGCAGAAAACAGGAGCGAGAGTACGTCAAGCTTCTTCATCCGAAAGAGGGCCTAGAATGACACACATACAGAGACACGCGTCGACGACATTTCGAATCCTTTCTGCCTTGGCCGCGGTCAGTTTGCCCATGACCATCCCCTCGAAGGGAGTGACGGCGGATGTGACCGCCGACATGTCTATGAGCCGCCCAGGCATCGACCAGGCGTCCCCGGACAGACGGCCTGCCACCGCCGTGACCGGGCCGGCCACCGCCGTAACTGGGATTGACGTCAAAAAGGACGCCGATGTCGTGAGCGTGACGATCTCAGGAGACGGTGCACTGTCGCACGAAGCGCTCCGAGTGGACGAGCGTCGGCTGGTCGTCGATATCCCGCGAGTTTCCTCCGAGATCCGCAGACCGACGCTGAATGTAGGGCACCGCCTCGTGAAACAAATTCGCATCGGCGACCACAGCGACAAGGTCCGCATCGTGTTTGATCTAGGGCACCAAGCGGATTACGCGGTGGAGCCGCAGGGGGCAAGCCTGCTCGTCCGGGTGAAAGAGGCCGTAGACGGCGCGAGCACGTCCGGACACGCTAGCACGAGTCCTCAGAGTCACACCGTTTCGTCTGCTGTAGCGGACATTCCGCGTATCGAGATCACTCAAGGGGGCGGTCACAAGGTCCAGCCGGTGGTGCATCGGGCAACGCCGGCGTTTCGAGTCCGTCCGATCCAAATGATGGCTGAGCCGGAAGCAGTGGAAAAGCATACGCCGAAAGACGACCTCGTCGTGGGCGAGACCCGCTATGTCGGCCGTCGTATTTCGTTGGACTTCCAGCAGGCCGATATCAGTAACGTTCTGCGGCTGATCGCTGAGGTCAGCGGCTTTAACATCGTGATCGGTGACGGCGTCAAGAGCAAGGTGACGATGAAGCTCGTCAGTGTACCCTGGGACCAGGCGTTGGACATGATTCTGAAGATGAACGGCCTTGGAAAGATCAAACAGGGGAACATTCTCTGGATCGATACGCTGGCCAACATCGCGAAACAGGAAGATGAAGAGGCGAGAGCTAAGGATGCCAAGGTCAAAGCGGAAGATCTCGTCGATCGCGTCTTCTATATTCGCAATCTCCAAGCAACCGAGTTGATGGCCTCGCTGCGGCAGAATTTGAGCCCAAGGGGCCTCATGCAAATCAGCCAAGGCACCAACGCTTTGATTGTCCGGGATACCGAAACGAAGATGGCCGTGCTCAAACAGTTGATTGACGGATTAGACCTTGAAATGCCACAAGTCCAGATCGAGGCGCGCATCATTCAGGCAGACACGATCTATGCGCGCGGGCTGGGCGTGCAATGGGGCATTGCGAATCAGGATTTCGGAACGAATACGTTCTCGGCTGTGGGGAACCTCACGGGCGCATTTGCCCCGGTGGCAGGAACGGGGGCGACGGCAATTCCCCGGGATTTCCTCGTGAACCTGCCCGCGCAGGTGGCTGGTCTTCCGTCGGTGCCGGGCATTGGTTATACGTTCGGCAAATTGGCCCCCGGTTTCGCCCTGGATATGAGGCTCTCTGCGGGCGAGTTGCTGGGGTTGGCCAAGGTGATCGCCGCGCCGAAAATCACGACGTTGGACAAACGGGAGGCGAAGATTTCACAGGGGGAATCGATTCCGTTCCAAACGACTTCACTTCAAGGCACGCAGACGACCTTCGTGGATGCCAACTTGGAACTCACCGTCACCCCGCAGATTACGTCGCGTGATCCGAAAGAAGTCGGCAAGCAGATCATGATGAAGGTTCGTGCGACACGAAATGCCGTCGGTGCGCGAAGCAATCCGGCCGGTCCGAGCATCGATCGGCGGGAAGCGAATACGCAGGTCATTTTGCGGGATGGCGAAACGATGGTCATCGGCGGCGTGTTTATCGACACGCAAACGAACAATGTGAACGGTGTGCCATATCTGTCAAGAGTACCGGTTATAGGATGGTTATTTAAGAACAAGTCTGAAACTGTGTCGAAACAAGAACTGTTGATCTTCCTGACTCCTTCCATCGTCAAGGCCTAACGCTCTCTGCGATCCCTGACAGAGGGATTGCAGGGTGTCTGCTCCCTCTCCGTAGCTGCCTGTCTTCTTCCTTTTCGGATGCTCTCCCAGCTGCCTTGAAAGCTATTATCCTTCAGGGGCTTGTGCTAGTATCGCCGGGTTTACTTGTACACGACACATCCTACCGCCACGGTGACAAGCATGATCGGCCAACTTGTCCCCGTTCGCCTTGGCGAACGGAGCTATGACATCGTTCTCGAACCGGGCTTGAGTCGGTGTCTCGGTGCCTTTCTCAAACCTCTGGCGGAGACCGCCAAGATCGGCATCGTCACCGACCGCCATGTCGCACGGCACTATCTCAAGCCGACGATTGAGTCACTGAAGCAGGCCGGACTTGAACCAATCGCGATCGTGCTCTCCCCCGGCGAGCGGTCGAAGACGCTGACTACGATTGCTCGCATCTTGGACGTGATGGCCAAGCAGCGATTCGAGCGCCGGTCCATGCTGCTGGCGCTCGGAGGCGGCGTCATTGGCGATCTCACCGGATTTGCCGCGTCGATCTACCAGCGGGGCATCGCGTATGTGCAAGTGCCGACCACCCTTGTGGCGCAGGTGGATTCAAGCGTCGGAGGCAAAACAGGCGTCGATCATCGCCTGGGAAAGAATCTGATCGGGGCCTTCCATCAGCCGCGTGCGGTCTTCATCGATCCGTTCATGCTGTACACCTTGCCGGGCAGGGAATGGATTGCGGGACTGGCCGAAGTGATCAAGTACGGCATCATCGCCGATGAAGTGTTTTTCTCGCTGCTTGAAGCGTCCATGCCGGATCTTCTCAAGCGGGATGCGCATGCCGTCCTGCAGGCTGTAACACGCTCCTGCCAAATCAAGGCGGAAGTCGTCGTGGCAGATGAGCGGGAGTCTGACCGGCGCCGCATCTTGAACTATGGACATACGATCGGGCACGCGCTGGAAGTGCTGAGCGATTATCGAAACCTCATCCACGGCGAAGCTGTAGCCGTGGGCATGGTCGCCGAAGCCGACCTCAGCGTCCATCTCGGCCTCTGTAAACAGGAGGTTGCGGCTCGCATCAAGCGCCTGATCCAGGCGGCAGGTCTTCCCGACCGCATGCCTAAGACGTCATTTGCGGCTCTATGGGACGCCATGCAGCACGACAAAAAAGTTGTGGGCGGCACAGTAATGGGCGTGTGGCCCGTTCGTCTCGGTCAAGTCGTGATCCGCCCGCTGGAAGCAGAGGACTGCGCCGCCTGGCATGCCGCGTTGACCAGGAGCGCTTCTGCTCGACCGAAACGCGGGATACGAAGGGCTTAGCCGTGGCCAAACGCCCCCCCTCGATCGCGCAACTCGAACAGGCCCTCCGGGAAAAGACCCGCGAGGTGGACGTGTTGCATCGGATTACAGATTCCATCAGCAACACCCTCGATCTCGAAGCGGTCTTGAAGCACATCGTCGAGATTGTCGTCGAGGTCACCAAGGCCGACGCCTGTCTGCTCTATCTCATTTCGGATGGTGAGGATGAACTGATCTTGCGCGCCTCGAAAAATCCACACCCCAAATTGATCGGGCGGATCACCATCGGCATGGGTGAGGGCATCACCGGGTGGGTGGCGAGGGAGCGGACGCGAGTCGTGATCCCGAGCAATGCGAGTGACGATCCGCGGTTCAAATTTTTCCACAATTTGCCCGAAGACCGGCACCAAGCCTTTGTGTCGGTACCGATCATGGCCAAGAAGGAAGTCGTCGGCGTGATCAATGTACAGCACAAACGCCCGAAGCGATATCGGCCGGACGAATTGGCCTTGCTATCGACCATTGCCAATCAGGTGGGAAGCGCGATCGAAAACGCGCGATTGTACGAACAGATGAGACGCAAGGCCTTGCAAGTCGAAACACTGTCACAGGTGTCGGAAACGGTGGCATCGAGCCGCCTGATCGAGGACGTCATGCAGTTGCTTGTGACGATGACGGCCCAAATGATGAACTCAAAAATCTGTTCGATCATGTTGCTGGACGAGGCGACCGGAGATTTGCGAATCGAGGCAACGCAGAGCCTCAGCGAACATTACCGCCGGAAGCCGAACCTGAAAGTGGGGCAAAGTGTGAGCGGCCGGGCGGTACAAGAGCGCCGGCCCATCATGGTCAGCGACGTCACCAAAGAACAGGACTACATGTATCCGGATATGGCGAAAAAGGAAGGGCTCTGCTCGCTGTTATCCGTCCCGATGCTGGTTCGCGAAAAGGCGGTCGGTGTGATCAACAGCTACACATCCGTACCCCATACCTTTACGAGCGAGGAGGTGAAGCTCTTACAGGCGATCGCCAACCAAGCGGCAATTGCCATCGAGCATACAACCTTGTTGGAAAAATCGTTCGAAATGCAGGAGGCGCTGGCGGTCCGGAAGCTGCTCGAACGGGCCAAAGGCTACCTGATGCGCGCCAAGAAGCTGACGGAAGAGGAAGCCTTCAAGTTGATCCAGCGGCAAAGCATGGACTTGCGAAAATCCATGCGGGAAATCGCAGAGGCGGTGCTGTTGGCAGGGGAACTCGAAGAGCGAGCGGAGAAACACAAGGGGTAGTCACTTCGGTGTCACGGATTTATTCTGCGAGCGAGCGCGCTCGGCGTCCTGCTCTGCCAATTGCCGTTTGATCTCCTGCAATTCCTTCCGGAGGGCTTCGATCTCGCTCTCGTTCTTCGCCGGGTCTCCTTTTGCTTTCGTCGCAGGCGGGGTGGCCATCGGCGGTGGCGATGGCTCCAAGGGAGCCGATCCGGTCGAGGCCGGCAACGCGGCCAATAGCTCGTAATCGATGACGAGCGTCTTGTCTGTGGAGCGCGCATCGAGATAACTGTCGGGCCGTTTGGCGGCTTCCGGCACGAATAACACGGTATGGTTGATGAGACCCGTGTTGTCGGGAAGTCGGCGGTTGGCCATATTGATGGTGTTGGCCGGTTCAGCGCGAAGCCGGTATTCCGAGAGGGTTAAGTACAGGGATCGTCCGTACGCGTGGATGACGCCGGTTGTCGTTTCACGGGGGTGAAGGCTCAGGGGTGGTTCCGATGACCCCACGCCGCCACCGGTGTTATGCGCATGGCCGGGAAGGCCGATTTGGGCGATTCGAAAACCGACCTGCTGATCCGGAGCCGCGCGCATCAGGCCTTCTGCGATGAGGGGTGAGAGAAAAGTCACCTCCTCGTCGGAAAACGCCCGGAGCGCATCGGGTTTTCCGGAGAAAAAAGTTTGCACGGTGCTTTGATCGTCGCGAACGTAGATGCCTCTTAAGACCCGGGCGATTGTCGCGACATCGAGTCTTATCGGATGGGCAGCCTGGAAAGATCGGTCGGCAATCCGTTCGAGATACACCGATCCGCGTGGAGAGTCCTTGATCGTCTCGTCGACGTCGGGTCCGGTCGCACAACCGGAAAGGCCCAGAATACAGCCCCCAAACAGGTGTAAACCTAGCAGAAAGACCCGCATTCTCCTCCGTCAATACTCGAGCGCGCGGTCAGTCTAGCACAGGTTTCAAGAAGCTTGACAGCGCGAACGGGAACACTTATAAGTAGCGCCCATTAAATTTGGCTGAAGCACGGACAAAGACGTCCGTATTTTCAGTTGGCATTGTCAAAGGACAATGGCGTCCTTTTGGTCCATGATGCGGACCGGAAGGGCGTTTTTTTTTGGAGCGCTGCCCTCCGGTGCGTGTGTCTGTGTTTACCAGCTAACGAAGAGGGAGACACCATGCACGAGATGAGAAGGTTCGCGGTTCAGGTCGGAAGCATCGCGCTCTGCCTTGTCACGTTCGGTATGGGTGGGCAGACCACGATGGCTGCAGAAGAACAGGGAGCCGGTGAAGCGGCTGGAGCCGGCCGCCTGTCACGCGAGACGGAAACCCCGCCCGCGGTGATCTGCGGAGGCTGTGTGAGCCCTACCTATACATCACAGGGCAAAGGCAGTATTACCCCCTATGGCCGCATCGAGTTGGACGCCATCTATAGCAACAGAAACACCAACCCGCTCGATCCCGGACAGTTCAACGGGTATGCCACGGCGGCAGGCAAAAGCAGCAACAGCTCCGCCACGTTCAATCCACGGTACAGCGTCTTCGGCCTTCGCGCGGATCGGACCGACGGAAAGCACGTGCTGACAGGCGTGGTGGAAACAGATTTCTACTCACAAACGGACAATGCGGGAAATATTTCGCCTCGGCTCCGTCTGGCCTATGCGCGGTATTCGCCGAACAACAACAAGACGAGTATCACGGCCGGCATGGATTGGACGCCGGTCATGGGATTGCACCCGAACCTCATTGACTTTTCGATCATGGGCTATAACGGGAACCTCTGGCAGCGTCTGCCTCAAGTGACGGTCCGTCACCAATTCACCGAGCACTTCGACGGTCTGATCACGGCCTTCCGATTTGAACGAGGTTTGTCGGCGATTCAGCCACAAACACAGCGGCGTACATTCGATGGGTTCGGTGTGGGCGGTATTCCTCCTAATGGTTGCGCCAACGGGTTCGCCTGCTCCGAAAATGCCTTCAACGATCCGGTGCAAATGCCCTACTTCGGCACCCGCTTCGGCTACAATGGCACCGGCAACATGCAAGGGTTCATGATCGCGTTGAACGGGGCGTACCGCTATTACCGATCGGCACCGACGGGGAACGTGGCAAGCATTCCGTCCGGCCAGAACATCAACTCCTTTCTCATCGGCACTGAACTGGTCATACCAATCACCAAGCAGTTGAAGTTTTCAGGCGAACTCGCCTATGGCCAAGCGTTGGGGGTGGAATTTTTCCGGTATGGCCAGGATCGCAACATCCTCACCGGCAGCGAAGTTCGAACGATGGTCGGATGGGGTGAGTTGGATTATGCGCATGACCGGGACACGACCTTCATCGCGGGGTACGGATTCGACAATCCGAGCAATTCCGATTTGCAAGGCACGCTGAACCTGCCCGATCAGCAATACCTCCGCAACCACCGTTCGTATCTCACGGCCGTCCGGCATATTTGGGGCGACCTGTTCCTGTCGTTTGAATGGAATCACCTGATGACGAAATGGACGACGGGAGAGAGTTTTGCGGGCGACAACTTTATGATTTCAACCTGGTACAACTTCTAGCAGCAGTGGTGCGTACCGAAAGGAGCTCGACCATGTCAGGAGAGACGACGAATACAGACGGGATACAGGAACAGCCGGGCGAGAGTGAAACCGGTTCGTCACGGCGCGACTTTCTCGTCCAGGGCGCTAGAGTCACCGCAGGAGCGGGCATCGCCGCGCTTCTTGGCAATCTCGGCCACTGGGCGCTTTCCTATGCAGCGGACAAGGAGCCGATCAAGATCGGCGTTTTGCATTCCTTGAGCGGAACCATGGCGATCAGCGAAGTGTCACTGCGCGACGTTGTCCTCATGGCGGTGGATGAAATCAACGCGAAAGGCGGGATTTTGGGCCGGCAGGTGAAGCCGGTGGTCGTCGATCCCGCCTCGAACTGGGATCTGTTCGCCGAGAAGGCGAAGCAGCTCTTGCTGCAGGACAAGGTCGCGGTCGTCTTCGGCTGTTGGACATCGGTCAGCCGGAAGTCCGTGCTGCCGGTGTTTGAAAAGAACAACGGCTTGCTGTTCTATCCGGTGCAGTACGAAGGCGAAGAATGCTCTCACAACGTCTTCTATACCGGCGCGGCGGTCAATCAGCAGGCCGTCCCCGCTGTCGAGTATTTGATGAGTAAGGAAGGCGGAGGGTTCAAGAAGTTTTATCTCCTCGGCACCGACTACGTGTACCCGCGGACCACGAACAAGATTTTGCGTGCGATGCTTCTGGCCAAAAAGGTGCCCGAAGCCAGTATCATGGAAGAGTACACTCCGTTCCACCATCAGGATTATCAGACGATCGTCGGTAAAATTAAGAAATTCGCGGCCGGCGGCGGAGCAGCGGTCATCAG
>DASTJX010000363.1:0-24440 GCA_035716265.1 Nitrospira sp. | reverse complement strand
GACCTAGAGATTCCCGAGGAGGATTCACTGGGATGGGACAGCTGGCAAGGCCGGACATCAAAGCGGTCAGACCGCCTCGTGATCGGCATTGTGGATGTGCCGGGCATTTCCAATTTTACGGATTTCGACCCCTTGGCCTGGGAGCCGGATGTGGAACTGGCTCGCTTGACCGAGTCGACAGACCGTCCGTTGGATGCCGTGATTTTTCCGGGAACAAAGCACACGGTTCGGGCCCTCGGCTTCGTCCGGCAACGAAACTTCGATCGACTCGCTCGCCGCGTGTTGGCTGAGGGAGGGACGGTTGGGGGGATATGCGGCGGCTTTCAACTGCTCGGGCAAGTTATTCGCGATCCCCAGCATCTTGAATCAGAACACGACCACATCGAGGGCCTTGGGATGCTTCCGGTCGACACGACGTTTGCGTTTCCAAAAGTCGTCGAGCAAGTCACAGGGCAACATGCTGAGAGCGGCTGCACCGTGGTGGGCTATGAGGTCAGAATGGGACGAACCGTCGTTCCCCTTGAGGCCCGGCCGTTTGTGCAATTCCAGGAGGGTCGCATGGATGCAGATGCCCGCGACGGAGTCTGCGCTCATGACGGCCGGCTCTTTGGCACGTACCTGCATGGTCTGTTCGATGAGGCTCCATTTCGTCGCTGGTGGTTGAATCGCCTGCGGACATCCAAGGGATGGCCGGGCCTGCCGGAGACGCACGGTCTGTCCCTCGATGCACGCCTTGACCGGCTGGCCGATTTTTTTGAACAACATCTTTCCATGGCCATCATCGATCGGCTCCTGGAGGACGGCGTCTCGTATGGCATCTCGTAAAACAGGATCGCGTCTGCTGTTCGTCCTCGGAGGCGCCTCCTCCGGGAAGAGCGACGTTGCGCTTCAATTGGCGTCCAAAGGAATCGCCAAAAACACTCCTCGGGCCTTTGTGGCGACAGGCGAGGGGTTGGATGAAGAGATGGCAATGAAAATCGCCCGCCATCGGCAATCCAGATCGTCAGACTGGAGCACGGCTGAAGTCCCACTGGAGCTGACCGCATGGTTCAAAGAACACGGACAAGCCTATCGGACTATTGTGATTGATTGCCTGACCATGTGGCTCTCGAACCGGTGGCGTCAAGGAACCAAGGAACAGGAAATTCTCCAAGACGGACGAACGTTTCTCGCGGCGCTGCGAGACCTCGAAGCGCGAACGGTGATCGTCTCGAATGAATTGGGTATGGGGCTGGTCCCTGATGAGGCAGACTCTCGGCAGTTCCGGGAGGTGGCAGGAGCCTTGAATCGTCTCGTGGCCAAAGAGGCTGATGAGGCCTATTTTGTGGTAAGCGGAATCCCTCTTCGATTGAAATAAAGGATCACCATGAAGCTGACCGAGGTATTGAATCAGATCTGCGACGTGGACATGGAAGTGGCTGCAGCGACGCAGCGCCGGCTCGATCGCTTGACGAAACCTCAGGGGAGTTTGGGTCGGCTCGAACAACTCGCTGTCCAATACTGCGCGATCACATCCGAGGGCAAGCCGGCCGTCCCACGCGGGAGGGTCTATACCTTTGCCTCCGATCATGGGGTGGTCGATGAAGGTGTGAGTGCCTATCCTCGTGATGTGACGGCGCAAATGGTGCTGAATTTTCTGCGGGGGGGCGCCGGCGTCAACGTGCTGGCACGGCATGCCGGGGTCGAGGTGCGTGTCGTGGACATCGGAGTCGCGCATGACTTCGGCCCCATGGCTGGCCTTATCAACCGGAAATTGATGATGGGCACACGAAATATGGTGCATGGGGAGGCCATGGATCGGCGAACTGCCGAAGAGTCCCTCGAGATCGGGATTGAACTCGCGTCGGAGGCTGTGCAAGAAGGTGTGACGCTGATCGGCACCGGTGAGATGGGCATCGGAAACACGACGACGAGCGCGGCGATCACAGCGGTCATGACCGGGGCGTCGGTTGAGCAGGTCACTGGTCTGGGAACCGGGATCGACGAACTCGGCCGGACACGAAAAATCTCCGTGATTGAGCGGGCGCTCGCCCGGCATCGGCCCGATGCTGACGACTCGATCGATGTCCTGGCAAAAATAGGCGGCTTGGAAGTTGCGGGCATGGCCGGCCTCATGCTCGGTGCCGCCGCCGCGCGCATACCGGTTGTCTTGGACGGGTTCATCGCCGGAGCAGCCGCATTGATCGCATGTGGTCTCCAGCCGCGGTGCGTGCAGTATATGATTGCCTCTCACCGGTCCGTCGAGAAAGGGCATCGGCTGGTGCTTGAGAAACTGGGTTTAGAACCCCTATTCGACCTCGATCTTCGACTCGGAGAAGGCACCGGAGCCTGTCTTGGCATGAGTCTCGTTCAGGCAGCCGTCAAAGTGCTGACGGAGATGGCGACGTTCAGCGAAGCGGGTGTCTCGGAGCGCAATCAGTGACCACCAGTCTCAAGCCGTTCATTTTTGCCTGGCACTTCCTCACGGCTCTCCCTCTGAGCCGGGGCCTTCATGATCCTGCGCCTCAGGAGTTGGCCGGATCCATGTTGTGGTATCCCTTTGTCGGCATTCTCCTTGGCGCGTGTATGGTCATGACGGATATGCTCTTGGCCCGATGGCTGTCGCAGGAGGTGGTGGCAGCGCTGCTGATCTTGTTGCTCGTCGCGATGACCCGAGGCCTGCATCAGGACGGCCTGGCTGACACGCTCGACGGATTGGCCGGAGGACGCATCCCGGCCGATCGCCTGACCATCATGCGTGACCCTCGTATCGGCGCCATCGGCGCGACCGGTTTGTGTGTGTCATTGATTTTGCGTTACAGCGCGCTTGTCTCACTGCCTGAATCGCTCAGATTTCCAGCTCTGCTCTGTATGCCGGCAATCGGCCGCTGGGCCATGGTTGTCGGCGCCTACGGGGCTTCATATGCACGAGCTGAAGGAGGTTTGGCCGCCCCATTTTTAGCACACCTCTCAGCGCGGCACGTCCTCGGCGCCACGGTGGTTGTCGCGTCTGTGATGGTGTGGTCCTTTGGCTTCGCTGCTGCAGTGGCAGTCCTGCTGTTCGGCGGCATCATGAGTCGGCTGACCACGATGTGCTGTCGATATTACTTTGCTGGCATCACCGGCGATACTCTCGGGGCGACAAATGAGGTTATTGAAATCAGCTTCCTTCTCTTCATGCCGTTTCTCATTTATCTTCCGTGACTCCTATTGAGTTCCTGGCAGCTTGCCTGGTCGATGCCGTGATCGGTGATCCACCTGCGTGGCCTCATCCGGTCCGATGGATGGGCAGACTGATCGCACTCGCGGAGAAGTGGGTGCGCCGATTCTGTGTCGGATCTGGCTCGCTGCGTCTCACCGGTGTTGCGCTGGCCCTGGGCCTTCCGAGTCTCACATTTTGTGCCGGTTGGGCCGTCATGGCTACGGGTGCGGCGGTTCATGACTGGATTGGGCGCGGTATTGGAATTTGGTTGGCATCCACTGTGCTGGCCTGGCGCGATCTCATCGATCATGTCCGCGCCGTCTCCCGTGCCCTGAAAGCCGGCACGCTGGACGAGGCACGTCACGCGGTGGGGTTGATCGTGGGACGCGACACCGACCGCCTGTCTGAACAGGAAATTGTCAGGGCGACGGTGGAAACCATTGCTGAAAGCGCGTCGGACGGCATCATTGCACCTGTCTTTTTTCTTGTCGTGGGGGGGCCGCCCTTGGCCTTGGCCTACAAGGCCGTCTCAACCCTCGATTCGATGATCGGTCATCGAGATGCAGCGTATCGGGATTTTGGATGGGCCTCCGCCAAGCTCGATGATGTCGTCAATTGGATTCCTGCCCGTCTTACTGGCTGGTTGATTGCCCTCGCGGCCGGGGCTGTATGCTGGAACACACGATCGGTCCATCGAAGCGGGGCTGTTCTGCTGCGGGACGGGCACAAGCATCCCAGCCCGAACAGCGGAAGACCGGAAGCGGCCATGGCGGGCGCACTCGGGATTCAGCTTGGAGGGACTAATTGTTATGCAGGACTGCGACATGACCGGCCGCTCCTGGGGGACGCATTGGCGCCCTTGTTAGCGGCGCACATTGATCGAGCACAGCAAATCATGACCGTTGCCTATCTGATCGCCATTGCCGCGTGTTTGGGGTTCTTGTGGGAGTAAAGAACGTGCTCGTCCATGGCGGAAATGTTTACGCCGCAGCTCGTACACTGCGACGACCGATCGGCTCGATCCTCGACTTCAGCGCGAGCATTAATCCACTGGGACCTTCGCCTCAAGTCATACGAGCACTGCTCGCCTCGGCACCGCTGATCCAGCACTACCCTGATCCTGATTGTTTCAGCCTCAAGCAGGTGATTGCCCGTCGCTGGAAGATCTCGCCTGACCGCCTCGTCATCGGAAACGGCTCGAGTGAGCTCATCGATGTCATTCCGCACGCTCTGGACATTCGTTCAGCCTTGATCGTCGGTCCAACGTATGGGGAATATGCGCGAGCCGTTGATCGTTGGGGCGGTCGATATCAGATGGTGTCGGCCACTCGAAAGGACGACTACCGACCCCCGGTGGAGCGGGTCACGCATCGGTTGCGCGCACAACGGAGCGGCCGGACGGCGATCGACGCCGTGTTCATCTGTCATCCCAATAGTCCGACCGGCCGTCCTTGTGATCTTCAACAGCTGGATGATCTTTTCCAAGCCGCTGAGCGCGCGGGGATATGGGTGGTCTTGGACGAGTCGTTTATCGACTATTGTGAGGCGTTGACCTGTGTGCGGAGCGTGCACACATATTCACGTCTGATTATCCTGAGAAGCTTTACCAAGTTCTACGGGATGCCGGGACTGCGAATCGGCTACAGCCTATCCTCGCGAACCGTCGCAGCCATCCTGCACGCGCACCAGCCGCCCTGGTCCGTCAACACCGTGGCACAATGCGCTGCTCAAGCGGCGATCGCCGACCGACGTCATGCGCGACGTTGTCTCGCGTTTGTCGACCGAGAACGATCGCGCATGACGAAGCAGCTGACCGGGCTGACAGATTTAACGGTGTTTCCATCTTCCACGAATTTTGTCTTTGTCGAGCTGCCGAAGTCATGTAGCGCCAGGCTCATTACGGCAGCTCTTCGCCGACGAGGCATGCTGATACGGGACTGTTCCTCAGTGGAAGGCTGTAGCCCGCGAAGTATACGCATAGCGGTGCGTACCAGGGAAGACAACGATAGCCTCCTTGCGGCTCTCGCACCGATGCTCGAGCGATAGCATGAGGCGACATACATCCACGACGAGAGGCGTCAAGTATCGAGTCCGTGGGGATACGTTGGTCATTGATCTTGCGAAGAGGTACCGGATCGTCTCTTCGGCTCCGTGCGGAGGGGGCATCGTTCGGGCGCGGTCCATCCTCAATCACCAAGTCCCGGCCAACTCTACTATGCCCGGCGGCCGGTCGGTCGGGGAATGGTCGGATCCCGCGAGGTATTTAGGACGGTTGGCACGAAGAGTTAAAGCCGCCATGCCGGTTGTCGGCCTCATGACGGCTGTGCCAATGACACAGCTTGTCGTCGACCGCGAACAATCAGGCTCGCTACTGCTGGAGTGTTTTTGTACCGTTGGCGTCACCAATGCCGTTCGGGCAGGCGAACCGGTTCGGTCCAGGCGAGAAAGAAGGCAGGAACGCAGTCGCGCAGGAACGATCAATATTATCCTTGTTACGAACGCAACTCTGACGGTTTCTGCTTTGATCGGAGCCGTGCAAGTGGCGACAGAGAGCAAGACCGCAACACTCATCAACCATAAGGTCCCGAGTGCCTATATACGGGCCACCCTGGCGACAGGGACCGGTACCGATGCGGTGGTTATTGCCAGCAGCTTGGCAGGCCACCATAAGTTGCAGTACAGCGGGACGCATACCGAGATAGGATCGATGATCGGGCGGCTCGTCGGCCGCTGCGTTGAAAGAGGTCTCCGTCGCTTCGCTCGTTGGAGCGTGGCCCGTTAAGTCGTTAACACCTTCTTCGAGCGTTCCAATCCCCGGTTTCGATTTTCCCTAAGCGGAATCCCATTCAGAATCTTCCCGACCTTCAGGCGCTGTTGCCATACAGAACAGTCGAGTGGCCAATTTTTGCACAAACGGCATCATTTTGTCGCAATCTGAACAATCGTGGGACGGACGAGTATGAATGCTGCTCACGTGTAGAGTACGTAAACCTATGATCCGTCAAACGTTTGCGTTCCGTATTCAATGCAGACGTTGCTTGTCAGTGAATAAGCACAACCTTTGCACAGTGGGCCGAAGCTTCGAGCGGTTCGCCGCGGCGTCATGCGCGTGTGCATCGGCGACGTCGCCTGTAGAAAAACATGAATTGCTAGGTGTCGGACGGAAAGAATGAGAAAAGAAACGAAGCAGCCGGTCGAGTGACTTCACGAAGGAGGATGGCATGAAGGCGACAAGGTTCAATTGGCGGATGGCGGGTGGAATCGCGGCGGTGGCGCTGATGTTCAATGCCAGCACTGTCCTGGCGGCCGGCGAGGCCGAAGTGGCGGAACATCTGATCGATCTGGTCAAGATCGGCCGTGGAGTCATGTCGGAGCAGATGGGAAATATCAACGACGCCTCCAAAACCAACAAGGGCTTCACCGGCGACTACATGGCCGCTCAGGTCATCGAGCGGTTCAAAAAGAAGACCAAGATCGACCTCAGAATTCCCAACGCCGTTCCGCAAGCGGGCCTCTACCTCGCGCTCGTCGAGGCGGAAAAAGATGTCGTCGATGAAGCCCAACCGGTGATCAACCGTGCAGGCATCGGCTTCAAAGGATTCATCCCTGCCGTATTCGCCCGCAAGACCGGAGAAAACTTTTACAAGAAGACCGGAGTGAAGTTGAAACTGACCGGCATTGATTATCGCAACGTGAACAACAGGCCGGATGATTTCGAGGCCGAGGTGCTTCGGATGTTCAATGATCCGCGCCATCCTAAGGGCCAAACGTACGTTCGCAATACGATGCTGGATGGCCGGCCGGTCCTGCGCATGATGGATCCTGAGTATGCGGCAGCGTCCTGTTTGTCATGCCACGGCGCTCCGAAGGGCGGCAAAGATATTACCGGTGGTCATAAAGAGGGCTGGAAAGAGGGGGATTTGGCCGGAGCGATCAGCGTCGTGCTACCCCTAAAGTAGTGGCGGGATTCGGACGTTATTCATAACCAGAACAAGGAGAGAACCGATGAGCAAGATTCTTGTCGTTGACGATTCGTACGCCGAGTTGCAGGTCATTGAGGGAGTGTTGAAAGGCGCGAACCATACGGTGGTGTCCTTCCCCAACACTGAGAAGCTCGAAGACAAGGTGATCGGTGAGAAGCCGGATCTGATCGTCATGGACGTGGTCATGCCGGGCCGCAACGGCTTTCAGGCCTGCCGGGATCTCAAGAACGACGACCGGACGAAGAATATTCCCATCATCCTTTGTACGTCAAAAGGCAACGAAAGCGACAAATTCTGGGGGCAGCAGCAGGGCGCCAATGCGCACGTGGTCAAGCCGTTCAAGGGTGACGAGTTACTCGCTGCCGTGAAGCGGGTGTTGGGATAACCGCCATGAGTGCTCCGCAGGGCGCCACCTCGGTCGCGACCTCCTACGCCGATGCCATTGTTGCCTCGCAAGGGAGTGCTGCCCCAACTTCGGGCACATCAACGATACGGGCGGCCATCGTCTCCTTAGGGGACGAATTGTTCACGATCGACCTGCAAAACGTTCGGGAAGTGTTTGTGGTCGAATCGGTGACGCCGGTTCCGGGTATGCCGTCCGGATTGATCGGTGTCACGAACCTGCGAGGATCCATCGTCCCCTTGCTCGATCTCAGGCAGATGATCGGCGTTGCCGCTGAGACCGCTCTCAAGTATGCCGTGGTCGTCAAGCACGGCAACTGGCAGGTCGGGGTCTTGGTGGATACGGTCCCCGAAATTCGCACCTTGTCGAAGGATCAGTTTTTACCGGCTCCAGTCGGCACGGGCGACGGGGGCAATCCCTTCGTGTCGACGGTCGTGAAGCTGGAAGACCGGCTTCGCGGCGTATTGGAGACTTCGGCCGTACTTTCTCATTTCGAAGGCACAGGATAGTCGGAGGATCATCAGGACAGGGTGTGATGCTCATGGTGCGATCGGATCGCTAGGAGAAGGAGGAGGTTCCCATGTTGAGGCTCAACTTTCTGAAATGGTTTGAAAACTTAAAGACACAGGCCAAACTGCTGACAGTGTTCGCCCTGGTCGGCGTCATCATTGCCGCAATGGCCGGCGTCGGTATCGTGACCAACGGCCGTTTGGCGACGCAAGCGGAAACCGTGTACGTCGACTACACGATCCCGTTGACCGAATTCAACCAGCTCCTGTTCAACGTGAACCGCTACCACGAATCGTTGGTCGACGTCTCCCGCACCACACGCGCCTCCGACTTCGAAATCGAGTCGAAGGACATTGCCCCGTACCGCGCCGAAGTCGAACGGCTGCTCGCGAACTATGAAAAGACGACGATGCGGACATCCAGCAGCGGCCGGGATGAAGCCAAAGATCTGGCCGAACTGAAGGCCGCGGTCACCCAGTTCTTCAATGAGGGCGATGCCGCAGTCACAACCATTAAGGAAAGTTTCGAGAGCAAGACGCTGACATCATCTCAGGCCCTGGCCATGCGGGAACTGGGCTCCCTGGCCATCACGGTGAGTATGAGCCCTGCGTATGAAAAGGTGACGCAACGCCATGCCGAACAGATCAAGACCCTGTCCGAAGTGGCGAAAGACCTCTCGGACGAAGCCAAGAGCATGGCTGCCAACGCCACGTTGATCCTGGTGGTTGGCGGTATCGCCGCCGTGCTGTTGGGCTTGGCCCTCGGATACTGGGTAGCCCACAAACTCTCATTGGGTATCGGACAGGTCGCGAGCGTCGCGCAGCAAGCGGCGAGCGGCAATTACCAAGCCCGTGCGAAGATCGCGTCCAAGGACGAATTGGGCCAGATGGCCACCTCGTTCAACACCATGTTGGACCGTATTACCTCGCTGGTGACGTCGGAAGGTGAACGCGACGAGATGCAAAAGCGTTTGATGAACTTCCTTGTCCTCGTGTCGGATGTCGGTAAAGGAGACCTCACGAAGCGAGGTGAAGTGACGGCCGACATGTTCGGCAACCTGGCGGACGGATTCAACCTCATGATCGGCCGGTTCGGACAGCTGCTCAAACAGGTCCGTGAGGCGGCCGAACGCGTCAACAAGTCGGCCGGTACGCTGCGGGACAGCGCCGGTCAGATGGCCGGAACCGCCAAGCACCAAGCGGACGAGTCGGTCAAGACGCTCAGCGCGGTCGAACAGCTCGCCGCGCAAATGCGTCAGGTTGCCGAAACGGCAGGCGCCTCTTCTGAATCTGCCAAACAAGTGTTGCAAGCCACGGAGCGCGGGCGTGTGGCGGTGCAGGAAACCGTGCAGGACATGCAGAGCATTCGTTCAGCGGTGCAACGCATGTCGAAGCAAGTGAAGGGACTGGGCGACCGGTCGCTGGAAATTTCACAAATCGTGTCGACGATTCGAGACATTGCGAATCAGACCAACCTGCTGGCGCTCAACGCCGCCATCGAGGCGGCGGGCGCCGGAGAAGCCGGAGCGCGGTTCGCGGTCGTCGCCGACCAGGTCCGGAAACTGGCCGAAAGCTCCACGCAAGCGACCCGCGAAATCGCGGATCTCGTGAAAGTGATTCAGTCGGAAACACAAGACGCGGTCGTCGCCATGGAACAGGAAACCCAGGCGGTGGAAGCCGGATCAGCTTCCGCGCTGCGTACCGGTGAGGTGTTCAACGAGATTTCAGGCATTGCCCAACGGTCCGCCGAATTGGCCCAGACCATCGCCAGTTCAGCTGCCACTCAAACGGCTTCCACGGACCAAGTGGGTCGCTCGATTAAGGACTTCACCGGCGGTGCGGTCGCGACACAGAAAGCCACCGATGCGGCACGTTTGACGGTCGAAGACATGGCCAAACTCGCCGACGGTCTCACGGCTTCGGTCGCGCAGTTCAAGCTGGCCTAAGCGAAGGGACTGGCTCCACCGACAGCGGTGGTGCCTGTCCCATCGACCGCAAGGGGACAGACACCACTTGCAGACGCGAAGAAGGGTGTCAGTCCCCATACCGGGTCAGAAAGGATAGGGATGAGCTCCGAACTGGACCGTCAGGGCCTCCTCGACATCTTTATCATGGAAGCCGCAGAAGCGCTCGCTGCGCTCGCGGCGGCCGTGAATCCTCCCGGGGACGCGGTGCCGAGCGCCCCAGAGCTACAAGAGCAGTATGTATGGGCGCACAAAGTTCGTGGGGCGTCCGGCATCTATGGGTTTACTGGCCTCTCGCTCTTGGGCGAGCTCCTCGAATCGACACTCGAACAGTCCACGTCCATCGAACCGGCTCTCTGGCTTAAGACGGTCGGTGCGTTGCGCGGCATGGTAGAAGCCTTTCAATCGCAGCTGGATGTCATCAAGCAAGGCGGCCAGGAAGACCCGTCGGTGAGTGCCCATTGGAAGAAAGAGGTGATGGCTCTATTACCGGCTTCATCAGGCGCTTCCTCGGAGGACGGTTCCGAAGAGCTGGGCTCGGACTACCTGGTCCCGACCATCGATGCCGAAGTACTTTCGTATTTCGCCCCTGAAGCCGACGAATATCTACAGACCTTGGAGGTCCTGACCAACCGGCTCAAAGAAAATCCCGGAGACGCCGAGACCATCCAGTCGCTGTACCGGACCGCCCATACGCTCAAAGGGTCAGCACACACCATCGGGTTCAAGGTCATCGGCGACATCGCTCATCCGATTGAATCCTGCATGATTGCGGTGCGCGATGGACACATCCCCGTGTCGACGGCGCTCTTGGCAACGATCGGAGATGCTGCGGCCCTGATTCGCCTGGTGATGCGGCGCGACGAAAGCCAGCTTGCGCAATTGCGTCAGGACGTGACGGGTGTCACCCAGACCTTGCATCAGATCCAGAGCGGTCAGCCGGTTGGCGCACCAGCGCCAACCATGGCGCGTGCACCGGAACCGCCCGTCGCCCACGTCGCGACCGCCGTATTGGAGCCGCCGGCTGCCACCGAGCAGCCCGCCGCCGCGGTGCCTGCTCCTTCGTTGACCGATGACTATCTCATGCCGCAGCTCGATCCGGAGGTCTTGTCCTATTTTGCACCAGAAGCCCAGGAGTATTTGGAGTCCTTGGAAGCGCAGCTGCTTCGCCTTGAAAAAGAATCGCAGAATCCCGATTTGATTAATCAATTGTTCCGTACCGCGCATACGCTGAAAGGGTCTGCTTATACCGTCGGCTTCCAGTCGATCGGCGACCTGACGCATTACATCGAAGATTTCATGGGCGCAGTACGGGAAAATCGGGTCAAGGTCCAGCCGGGGCATACCGACGTGCTCCTGCGGTCGGTGGACGTCGTGCGTCTATTGATGCGCCGTGATCCCACGCTGACGGGAACCGTTCGTCAGCGGTTTGCGGCGGCGATGACCGCGCTCAAACAACTTGAACAGACGAAAACGGTCGAGACCGTTGTCAAGGCGGCCCCCGTTCAACCCCTGCCGGAGGCAGTCGTCGAAGAGGCTCCCCAGCAGCCCGAGGCTGAGCAGGTCAAGGTGAGAGATGCCGCTGCCGAGGAACGGGAAGTCATTCGTGTCAGCCGCGATCGTTTGGAACGGCTGCTCAACCTGGTCGGCGAATTGGTCATCGGTCGTGGGCGGCTCGAGCAACGTCTCAGTGTCTTGGAGCAACTATCGCAGCAAGTGTTGGCTTGCAAAGTGCGATTGACAGATTCTGTTCGCTCGTTCGAAGAGAAACACACCTTTACACTTCCCACCTCCGCCGGGGGGACAGCGGATCAGGCAAGGACGGGTAGTGCCGCGGCGGCCTTCCAGGGATTGAGCGATTTCGGCAGTCTTGAATTCGACAAGTATGATGACTTCAACATCCTGGCCCGGCGCATCAGCGAAGTCACGGCGGACATTTCGGAATCGATGACCCAGTTGAGCGGATCCATACGCCGGTCCCACGAAGACATGAGCCAACTGCAGCAACTCACGCTCGGCATGCGGGATGAAATCGCCCGCGCGCGTATGGTGCCGATCGGCACGCCGTTTACGCGCTTCCGCCGGGCGACGCGCGAAATGGCCAGAGCGACGGGCAAGGAAGTCACGCTGGTCACCTCCGGAGAACACACGGAAGTGGATACCGGCGTCGTCGAGCGTCTCGTCGATCCGTTGGTCCACCTGGTTCGCAATGCCGTCTATCACGGGATTGAGCCTGCGGCGGTGCGCGTCTCCAAGGGCAAGCCTGCGGCCGGGACGATCTATCTCCACGCCTCCCATCGAGGCAATGCCGTCCTCATCGAAGTGGAAGATGACGGTGCCGGTCTCGATATCGACAAAATCCGGGCTAAGGCGGTCGAACGTGGCCTCGTTCGTTCCGACATCGCAAAAAACCTCCCAGAAGCCGAGGCCATCAAGTTCATCTTTCTTCCGGGCTTCTCGACCGCCGAGCAGGTGGGTGATCAGGCAGGCCGTGGCGTCGGAATGGACGTCGTCAAACGGGTCATCGAGAGCATGAATGGCCATATCGACGTCGAATCCGTCCGGGGTGTCGGCACCAAATTTACACTACATTTGCCGCTGACCCTGCTCATCGCAACCGCCCTGATGGTCCGTTCCGGAGAGGAACGCTATGGGATTCCCTTGCCGAGCGTCCGCGAGGTGACGATGCTCACGGCGGGTTCTCTCCAACAGATGGGCGAGCGGTCGATGCTGCATCTCGGAGACGAAGCCGTCGACGTGCAGCCTTTGCAGCAGCTGATGTATCGGAACGGATCGACCCGGGTGGAGGTTGGAAAACCGGTCGTTATTGTGCGCACCGGCACGGGGCCTGTGGGGTTGGCGGTAGACGAGTTGCTCGGCCGTCAGGAAATCGTCATTAAGCCGATCGGCGCGCTGAAATCATTGGAGCGGTCCTGCTTCGGCGGGGCCACTATCGATCCCGAAGGGCGCGTGGTGCTCGTGCTTGATCCGGCACGGCTGGTCTCCGGCGGTGAGCAAGCCGCCGCGCCGTTGGACACGCTGAGTGAGACGACGACAGGCACCGACACGGAGACACCGTTCCAAGAAACGATGCCCCAGCCGGCCGTCGAGCAAAAGATCCTCCTGATCGACGATTCGTTAAGCATCCGTAAGTTCGTGGGGCGTATGCTCGAAACTGCGGGCTATGAGGTTGATACCGCCGTGGACGGAGAGGAAGGACTTCGCAAGGCATCCGCGAAGAATTATCGCCTGATCCTGACCGATCTCGAGATGCCGAAGCTCAACGGATATGAAGTGATTCAGGCGTTGCGGAGCAGATCTCAGACGCAACAGACGCCGATCATCGTCATGACGACGCGTGCCGGTGACAAGCATCGCCAGATGGCGCTGAACGTCGGCGCCAGTTCGTATATCGCCAAGCCGGTTGAAGAGCGGGCGTTGATCCAGGAGCTGGAACGCTGGATCGGACAAGAGTCGCCCGCACGGAAAGCCTAGCCTCCCTTCGGCTGAGCCGCGATGGGTGTAGGGAGGACAGTGACACAGTCATGAGTTTGCGTGGCCATCATATCGTGACGACTGCCGTGGTGCAGACGGCCAGGTTTCTGGTCGTGCGCTTCGGCACGATACTGTGTGCCTTGCCGTCGCAAGGCGTCCGCGGCGTCCTCACGCCGGCTGAGGCCGGTACAGGAAGCCAGGTCACGTCTGTCGGGATCACCTATCAGGATATTGATCTGGCAAGCCGGCTCGGAGTCACGCTCGATCTTGCCAATCCCGACATGCGCGTCGTCCTGTATTCCAACGGTCAGACGAATGGGGCGGTGCGCGTCGAGGCCGTCATCGGCATGATCGAAGTCGACCGGGAAGAGTGCCGGCCGTTGCCCGCGCACTTTCAACACGAAGAACGTACCTGGATATCCGGGACGACAATGTTCAAGGACCAGTTGGTGCTGATCCTGACTCCGGAATGGGTGCTGGGTGAATTAGGGGAAGTCGTGACGGCAGGCACCGGACCACGGTCCCTCTCCGCCTCATAGGTGACCCGTGTTACGAACAGCGCATAAACATGACCACGCGGTCAGCGCCAAACGCTCCTGGAACGTTGTCGTCTTTTCCGTCGGCGGGAAAAAGCTGGCGGCGAGAACTGAGGACGTCGGCGGTATTGCGCCGTGGGTGGAGCCCTTGCCGGTTCCCAGCCGTACGCCCTTTGTGGGAGCCATGCTGAAGCGCGATAAAGACGTGATGCCCGTGTACGATCTTGGAGAGCGGCTCAGCCGGCACCCGGAAGGCGATACGCTGCTGTGCCTGGTGGCCCGCCACGTCGACGGGCCGATGGCGATTTGCATCGACGGTGTGATCCCATCGCTGCACAATGTGGACGTCGCACAGATCCTTCCCAGCAAGCGCCTGGACCTTGAAACACTCGGGAGTTTTAGCGAAGAGGGACAGGATATCGAGATCGTGGCGCTTCAAAGGCTGGGCCGCAATCGCCAGGACCACGTGGGGTCGTAAGTTGAACAGCGAAAGGACTGATACATGCCGAAGATCCTGGTCGCAGATGATAGCATCGCCGTTCGCAAGGTCGCCGAACGGCTGCTGACGGAGGCCGGGTTAGGTGTGACATTGGCTGCCAACGGCGAAGAAGCTTTGGCGTTGCTGGCGCGAGAAGTGCCCGATCTCATCGTGTCCGACGTCATCATGCCGGACAAAAGCGGGTACGAGGTCTGTGCGTTCGTCCGTGGACAGGCCGCCTTGGCCAATACACCGGTCCTGCTCATCTCCGGCATCGTCAATGACGAAGTGACGAAGCAGGCCGAGTCCTGTCACGCCGATGGCGTACTGAAGAAGCCGTTTCAGGGCACCTCCCTTAAAGACCGGGTCCTCGAACTTCTGGGCAAGAAGCAGAGCGCACCGGCACCGGCTCCGGCTCCGGCTCCGGCCAAAGCAGCCGCCGCTCCCCCCGCGCCCGCCGCTCCAGCCAACACACACGTTCTCGCCGAGCAGGAGGCTGCGGCTCGCCAGGCGGTTGAGAAGCTGAAGCAAGTTGAAGAGGAGCTACAAAAGGAGCGTCGGCAAACGTCGCTGCTGACGCAGCGGATCTCGCAACTCGAGGCCCAGACAGGACGGATCAAAGAGCTGGAAGCACAGTCTGGCCGCCTCAAAGAGCTCGAGGTCCAAGCGACACGCATGAAGGACCTGGAGGTGCAGTCCGGCCGCATGCGGGAGCTCGAAGCCATGCTCGTTGCTGAGCGTGAGCAGACCGCACAAGCGAAGAAAGCCGCCGCGGAACTGACGGCAACCCTTCAACGCTTGAAAGAGGTCGAATCCTTCTTGAAGCATGAGCGGGAACAGTGCACACAACTCAAGAAGCAGGTCGCCGATCTACAAAGTCATGCCGCCCGAGTCTCGGAGCTGGAAGGGGCGCTCCAGAAAGAGCGGGCGCTGGCCGTTCAGCAGACGCAGCGCATCACCGAAATGCAAAAATCCCTCGGCCGGGTACAAGAGCTCGAGGCCGCGTTGAATGCCGAGCGTCAAGCGGCGACGCAGCTTGTCCAGCAGATGACGACCATGGAAAAAGCCGTGAATCGCTCCCAAGAACTCGCCCAGCAATTCGCGCGGGAACAGCAGCGCGTCGAAGAACTCACCCGCCGGCTGGCCGATAACGAAACGGGAGGCAGCAAAGCGAAGGAAATCCAGCAGCTCTTGGAGACCGAGCGACAGCGCAGTGCGGTGTTGGCCCGCCGCGTCTCAGAGACGGAAATGGCCGCTGAGCAGGCGACCAGACGTTTTGAAGAAATGGCCAAGAAGCTGGGCGAGATCGCGGGCTTGGCTTCCCAGTTGGGGAGTGGATCCAAGCGCGCCTGACCCGCCGGCGCTCGTCTTGCGCAGGCGGGCCCAAGGCATGAATGTGACAAGCCGCCCGATCCTTCCTCGAACATCCGCACGTGACGCGGGTGACCGCCCGATGTTCCGGCCTTCGGCTGGTCCTGCATTAGCGAGGGAGTGTATCCATGTCGGGCGATACATCGGATGAATTTCAAAAGGAACTGGTCGATCTATTCGTCCAAGAGGCGCATGAATGGTTGCAGAACATTCACGTCGCGCTCGATGAGATACAGCAGGGGCCGCCGCCTGAGCGTCACGCCTCATTGATTCAGACGCTGACCGCCGGCGTGACCAATCTCGGCGGATCCGCTGCCACGATCAATCTCCCTAATGTCGAACAGGCCAGTTTTGCCGCCCTGCCTTTTATTGAGGCCATCAAAGATCCAACCAAGTCGTTTTCCGTGCAGGATTTTCTCTCGCTATGCAAGCAGCTTGGGCAGATCCACACGGCATTGACCAACGCCACCGGCGTGTCCTTCGACGCGGAGGCTGAAGGGGCCACGGTCGAGGCGGTTCCAGGATTGTCACCGATCGAGTTCGTCGAGACGTTGCGGAAGCTTCAGTCGAAACAGGAGGCGACGGGACCGTCGGAGCGAAATCTCATCAAAACTATGATCGATCAGATGGAAGGACAGGTACAGGCTGGTGTGCAGCATGTCGGCGTCGACGTGATTCAAGGGTATCTCGACCGAATGTCGGAATCCGAAGAGGCGTTTGTCCAGGTTGTGGACCAGCAGATGCCGACCTTGACGGCCAAGTTATCTTCATTAGCCGGCCCAGCAAGCACGCCCGGCGACGTGCTTGAAGCGTCCATTCGAGAGGTCACCCAACTGAGAGCCGAAGCGCAACAGGTCAATGTCACTCCGGCCATGACATTTTTCAGTGGATTGCACAGCCTCTTATCGGTCATAGAACAGCATCGTATGAGCCTGGCGGCATCGCGGGTGGAAGCCATAACCGAGAGATTGAACGTCGTCCGGAAGCTGATTCATCAGTGGGTCGAACGGGGAAGAAGCGAACGGGCGGCGATCGGCCAGGCACTGCCAGCGAGATGACCTCCGTCGTTTGCTTGTCTTCACAGGCCTCTCGGCCGATTGCATGCTGAATCGGTCCGTCATGAAACAGGTAGGCGGGTCTCAATTCGCCGCATCGAGATGGAAGAACGACGAGCTACAGATCTGTACCGCCGGACAGAGCAGACGCTGACGTCTGTTGCCGCGGCGATTCAACGCCAGGATCCGCTTGATCTCACAGACTTGTCTGCGCTGGCCCGGGAGATAGCGGAGTCAATCGCCCGCGACGATCAACTGGTCGTGCAGGCGTTGGCGGGGCCTAGCGGCTCCACGTTGATCACCAACCTCATCAACGTGAGCATCCTGGCGACGAAGGTGGGATCCGGCCTTGAATACTATGGGGAAGAACTCGAGCGCCTCACGTTGGCCGGACTCATTCACGACATCGGGTTGTTTGCGGTTCCGCAATCCGTGGTAACAAAGTCGGGAAAGCTCAGTCCCGAGGAACGCACCTTGATCGAGCAGCATCCCGAGTTGGGCCATCAATTGGTCAACAAGCTGGGCGGGGAGTGGCAGTGGCTTGCCCGGGTTGTTCGCCAGGCTCATGAACGCTCCAATGGACGGGGCTATCCAAACCGGTTAAAAGGCCGCGACATTCATGAGTTTGCTCAGATCATCGGCGCTGTCGATGTATTCGATGCCCTTGTCACGCCCCGCCCGTATCGTCGCCGATTTTTTCCGCATGAGGCCGTGCGGGAGTTGGTGGTCGTCGAGCGGTCGGCCTTTCCGCGTGAAATCATCAAGGCACTGGTTGAACAGCTCTCGGCTTATCCGCTCGGCACACTGGTGCGGCTGACGACCGGCGAAGTGGGGTCTGTCGTGGGAATCAACGCGCAGTTTCCCCTGCGTCCAATCGTCGAGGTGGTGACCGATACCACTGCCGGAAGCAAAGCGGACAAACGCGAGATCGATCTCAGCCTGTCGCCGCTCGTAGCGGTCATCGAAACGGTCGAGTCACCCGACGTCGGACGGGTGTCGTTTCGCGCCGACGCTCTTGCTGACCGACGATCTAAAATGTTGCCAACAGTCTCCGATCAATTTTCGTCCTTGCTCGAAAATCTGGATGCGCTGGCCAGCGCCATTCAGGGCGTAGTCGAGTCACGAACCCTGCCGGCATCCGACCAGGGGCAGTCCGTGACGCGGACAGACAGCCGGTCTAGCGGTCGTGCGGCCGGGCAAGATGTCCTTGATGGCAGCTTTGAGAAGGAAGTGATCGGTCTCTTCGCGCTCGAGGCGCATGAGTGGCTGGCCCAGATACACTCAGCCTTGAAGCGGCTCAGCGACGGCCCGAGCGGAACGACCAAATCCAAGCTTTACGGCATTATGCTGCAGGGATTGAGCAATCTGGCCCGTTCTGCAGCCACCGTGCATCTGACCGGCATCGAGGACATGGCCTTGGATCTCCTTCCGGTTCTTCATGACGTCGGACGCCATGAACCCCGGGCTATGGCTGCCGGGTTTGCCTCGCTCAAGTCGGGCCTTGATCGGATCACCACAGCGGTTCGTCAGGCGGAGGGAAGGCCGCCGGCCGATGAGCTTCCCGAGTCCAGTGAAGCGGAAGTGACGAAGACTTCCTCTCCCGTCGCGCCGCTGCGAATGACCGCCGACGCATCATTATTGAGCGCATTGCGCGACCTTCAGCATGTTCGATCGCGATCCGTGCAACCGACTCGTGATGTGCTGGATGGGGTCATCCGTCGGGCGGAACAGGAAGGCGGAGAGGTGACCGTCGACGGCATCCGCCGCATATTGGAAGAGCTGGATCAGATGGATGAACGATTCGTCGATGAAGTCGGCCGACGGATCCCTGTCGTGAGCCGTATTCTGACCGACCTGCAGAAAGATGGCGGCGCCGATTTTGTCACGTCCTCGCAGCTCGCGCCCATCCTCGAACAGGTGGAAGCCCTTCATGATGCGTCAGATACCGTACAAGCGGGCATGATCACGATGTTCCTGCAAGGTCTTCGAGCGTTCTTGATGGTGGCGGCCTACCGGAACACTCCCACGCTGCCGAAACGGCTTGCAGCGGTCGAGTCCAGAATCCAGGCGTTGGTGCCGATGGCTGAGCAATGGGTAAGTATCGGGCGCGTCGAAAGAGCGGCGATTGCAGAGATCTTACCAGTCGGCTAGTCCCGCTCCATTCCGCCCAGCGGTTTCTGCGTTCGTGTCTTTTCACCAGCCTGCGACTCAGATCTGTGACCAATTCCGAGTCTTTGTATCGGGTGAAGTCGCGTCTCATTGAAGTGACATGAGATTGCCTGCACGGGTCTCGACTCCCTGCACACGGGCATCAACATCGGACGTAAATCTTTTGTGACAGCGTACATGTCGGCGATGTCTGTTTCACTCTCTGGAATGCTATGATGCAACTCCGAACGGTTACTACGGCGAGTGACGATGCCAAAACTTGTGAAGGAGTGGCGCAACGAGGACATTCATGGCCAAGCCCGGCATTACGTCCGGACGTATATTCTTCTCCCTTCCGGATTTCTGGGATTGATTTGCGTACTGGGGGGAATCGGGACGCTTGGTTATCAGCTCATTGCGTCGAGCACCTATACAGTAGCGACGTTCATGACGAGCTCCGCGCTACTATTGCTTGGCGGACTCTGCGGGTGGATACAGACGCGGTACCATCGATATCTCTTCGAGACGGTTCCCGATGTGTTCGCCGCGCGGATGCGCAGCGTCGTCCAGCGATCACACCGAAAGGCCAAAGCCGGATCCACGATTCGTCCCATCGTCCATCGAGGCCGCAGCCTTGTCCCGGTGGCCTATGTGTTGGGATGCGGGGTGCTGTTGTCGGCGTCGGCCGTGGCCATCATGCAGGGGGCGGTGGACGCCGTGCCGGCGACCCTGATGCCGTGGGCCGGATTCTATTGGAGCAAACTGTTTTTTTGGCGGGGAATCGTCAATTAAGCAGGTGAGGTCCGCTCATGCCCGGCCGCGTTTTTTCTGTTTGCCTTTCGACGCTGTCGTGCGCTTGATGCGGGATTCGATCTTGTCCATCCGTTGTTCCAGATTCCTGACCAATTGCCGCAGCTCAGGGAGGCGGGGAATGACTGCCTGGGCTTTCATCCACGTCTCATGCGGCATGATGGGCGCCCCTGACACGATCTGATTCGGCTCGATATTGCGATTCACGCCTGCCCGGGCCGCAATCATCACCTGGTCTCCGATCGTCAAATGATCCGCGAGTCCGGCCTGCCCTCCGATCATGACGTGGTGACCGATCGTCGTACTGCCTGCGATGCCGACTTGAGCCACGATGATGTCGTGCTCGCCCACGGTGACGTTGTGGGCAATCTGGACGAGATTGTCGATCTTTGTGCCCCGCTTGATGATCGTGCGACCGAGCGTCGCGCGATCGATCGTCACATTGGCGCCCACTTCCACGTCATCTTCGATGGTCACGCCCCCGAGCTGTGGAATCTTTTGATGCCGGCCCTGATGCTGGACGTATCCAAAGCCATCCGCTCCTATCACCGTTCCACTGTGAATGATGGCTCTGGCGCCGATCGAACAGCCTTCCCGGACGACCACGTTCGGGTAGAGCACGCTGTCGTCACCCACAATGCAATCGTCCCCGACGAAGACGCCGGGATAGAGGGTCACCCTCGCTCCGATGGTCACGCGATCTCCTAGCGTGACGAAGGGCCAGATGGAGGGGTCGGCCCCGATGGTGACGCCGGATCCCTTCGAGACGTCTGCTGCAACGCCTCGCGGGGCGTACGGCGGTATAAAAAACGTTTGGGCCACCTGCCCAAAGGCGAGGAGTGGATTGAGGACGACGATTTGCGGAACATCGATCTCTGGCAAGTGGCGGTGCACGAGTAATCCGCCGGCCTTGATACCGCCCGGGACCTTGGCGGCTTTGTCGTTGGAGATGAAGGCCAACGCTTGCGGGGTCGCGTCATGCAGACCGGCCAGCGATGACAGCACTGAGGCGCCGTTTCCATGGAGCGTACCGCCGACCAATTCATGAATCTGGGACAGCGTCACCGTGGTAGGCGTAGACAATGATCCCATGGGAGGCTATTTCTTTTTCCGAGTCTTGGCCGCACGGCTGCGAGGGGCCGGCCGCTTGGCCGGTGCCAGACGGTGCGTGACATACTGGCAGACGGCTCCGACGGTCGAAAGGCGGACCAGGTCTTCGTCCGGTATTTGGATGTCGAAGGCTTCCTCGATCTTATAGAGCAACTCGATGACGGCCATGGAGTCAAGCCCCAGGTCGTCGCGCAAATGCTGATCCGGTTCGATGGATTCCGGATTCCGTCGCAGATAGTCGGCGAGGGCTTTGATGATTTTCCCAGTGACTGCGGGGTCGCTCATCCGGCTTTGTCCTTTACGGCGAGCTTGCTGTCAGGCGGCATAACGTTTAATGACGACGGCGGCGTTATTGCTGCCGAAGCCGAATGCGTTAAGCAGCGCCGCCTTGACCTTCCGTTCCTGCACCGATGAGCTCAGGCCTTGCAGTGCGCAGGCGGGATCCGGCTCCTCGTAATTGGCGGTCGGATGGATCTGCCCCGTGTGTATGGCCAGAACGGTGGCGATGCCGCCGATGGCGCCGGCGGCTCCCAACGTGTGGCCGACCAGGGACTTCGTAGCATTGATGGCGAGTTTATCTGCGCGTGTGCGGAAGACTTGGCGAAGGGCCTTGGTCTCAACCGCGTCTCCGATCGTGGTCGACGTCGCGTGCGCGTTGATGTAATCAATATTCGCAGGTGTGAGCCCTGCGTCGGCCATGGCCAAGCGCATGGTCGTGGCGATCTCTTCCCCGTCTTCCCTGGGAATGACCATGTGATAGGCTTCACTGGTGGCGGCATATCCCGCGATCTCGGCGTAAATTCTCGCGCGGCGCTTTTTGGCATGAACGGCGGATTCGAGCACGAGCGCGCCGGCGCCTTCACCCATCACGAATCCGTCGCGAAGCCGGTCGAAGGGACGCGAGGCGCGTTCCGGTTGATCGTTGTACTTAGTTGAAAGGGCTCGAAGGGAGCAAAATCCGGCAAAGACCAACGGCGTAATGCTGGCATCAGCGCCGACGGTAATGACGACGTCTGCACGGCCTTCCTTGATGCATTGCATGGCCTGCCCCAGTGCATGGGCGCTCGATGAGCAGGCGGTTGACACGGTGTAATTGGGTCCCTTGGCTCCATGCGCCATGGCCACGATGCCCGACGCCGAGTTGAGTGTGATCACCGGAATAAAATTGGGATGGACGCGGTGAGGACGTTGGTGCTGGTAGAGCTGGGTGATTTCCCGTTCTCCCATGACCATGCCGCCCATGCCGGCACCCACGATGACGCCGACCCGGCGCGGATCCTCGCGAGCCATGTGCAGGCCGGAGTCCGCCAGGGCTTCCTTCGCGGCGACCAGCGCAAACTGTGCATACCGATCCACCCGTTCGGCCTGCGCGCTGTCGAGATACCGCTCGGGGGAAAAGCCCTGCACTTGGCCCGCAACCTTCGAGCGGTACCCATCCATGGGAAAGGGGTCGAAGCCCGTGATGGTCGAGACGCCGGAGTGACCCTCGAGCGCGGCTTTCCAAAATTCGCTCACCCCGATTCCGATCGGGCTGATGATACCCAATCCGGTCACGACGACCTGTCCCGGCATCCTCTAATCCCTCTTGTGTTTCGCGTCTTTACTTACCGGAAGCGACGACGTGCCGTCAACCGAGTCGCGTTGGGTCCATGCGTCGGCGGGCCGTAGTTCGTTGCCGCTCAATACTTGAGTTTCAACATGAGATACAGGCCGTAGCTGGTAAACAATACGTTCGTCAACCAGCCGGCGACTACTGGTGGAAGCGCGCCTCCACGGCCAAATGCAATGGCGATCGAGTGAGCGGCCCAATAGGAAAAGCCGACCAGCAAGGCTTGCCCGATGCCGACCGCCATGCTCCCCCCGCGGGTGCCGCTTCGGCGAAGACTCAGCGCGATGCCCACCAGGACCATGATGATCGTGACCAAGGGGAACGCGATACGACCGTAATAGTCGGTCAGCAACCGCGTCAATTGCGATCCGTTCTGATACAGGCGTCCGCGGGATTCACGGATGTCCTGAAAGGTCATCATTTCAGAATCCCCGGCCAGTCCGCTGCTGAAGTCTGAAGGAATCATCGCAAGTTGAATCGGTTTCCGGTCGAATTCCACGAGCGTCACGGAGCCGTCGCGATTGAAGCGGCGCTGAAACCCGCGGTGTAACGTCCAAGTGCGGTCGGCATAATGAGCTTCCTGCGCTTCCGTCATATCGATGAGATGAAACGTTGAATCAAAATGGAAGAGCTGGATGCCGCCTAACGTGGCTCCACCGGGAGCCAGACTGCTGACGTGCAGCAGGCTATCCGCATCGACTCGCGTCCATGGCTGCGCGAGCGTCAGCACGGCAGAGGGCGGTTTCTTTTCGATGCGGATCGCACGAATTTCTTCGGCCTTGTTCGTCGCGAGCGGGATCACGGTGGAGCTGAACAGCAGCAGCACCAAGGACATGATGACGGCGAAGGTCAGGAACGGGGATGCAATCCAAGGGAGACTGATTCCGCAGCTGCGGATGGCGGTAATCTCATTGTTGCGCGAGAGCAAACCGAGCGTCAGCAATGTGGCCATCAGGACGGAGAGTGGAACGATTTGGTAGGACACGGCGGGAATTTTGAGTGCGAAGTAGCTGAGCACATCCAGCCACGTCGCATCGAAGCTCAGGAAGCGGCGGACTTTTTCGAAGAAATCGATGACCAGATAGATGGTCATCAGGCCCGCAAAACACATCAGAAAAATCTTCGCGTATTCGCGCAGCAGGTATCGAAACAGGATGGGCATGCGGCTATTGCTTGCTCATGCGATAGAAGGACACGAGCGTAATCACCAAGAAGACGCTGTTCGGGAGCCAGGCCCCCGCGAACGGAGGAATGGCCGTCGCCGTCACCAGAAACTCACAGGCCACATTCAGCACGTAGTAGGCGATGATGACGAGCACTCCCACGGCGAACCCGCCAATACGGCCCGACCGTTTCGAGACGATTCCGACCGGAAGACCAAGCATGCACAGGATGAGCGAAGCCGTCGGAAAGGCCATGTCCTTATAGTACTCCGTGAGGCGTCGGAGCGCCCATGGGTCGCGCCATTGTGAGTCGTTCAACCGGGCTACCAACTGATCGTACGAAGGCCGGTCTTCCGTCGACGCATATCCGCTTTGGTTGAGGGAGAGCTTGAGGTCATAGCTGGAAAAGGAGGCCAGCTGGTATTCATCGATTTCATCCGGCTTGGTATGGATCACGCCGTCCTTCAGACGTAAGGCAACTTGGTCGCTGGCGCTGTCGATCAACACACGATAGTCCTGGGCGACAATGACGCGAGGCTCTGAGGCAATTCGTCCGTCCGAAATGAAGATGCCGCCGGAAGACTGTTCACCTTTGTCCGAGACGTAGATCGTCATGCCCGAGATC
>DASTJX010000362.1:0-5622 GCA_035716265.1 Nitrospira sp. | reverse complement strand
TTGACTGGGCGTGGTACGGTGCTTGACGAGGCATGCTTGCGCACCAAAAGAGACGGCCCTCGCATTGAGATAGGGATCGCCCTGATGAGTCAGGACTACAATGGGCAGCTCAGGTTTCTCGGGATCCGGAATCAGAGCCCTCAGGACTTTGAAACCAAAATCCGACAACTCAAGCCCTAACACGACGCAATCCAGGGGTTTGGATTGACATAAGTCGATTCCTGCACTTCCGCTCCTGCACTGCCGCTTGAGGCTCTCAGGGTCAGAAAGAAACTGTCAGCGCGTCGAAGAGCATTCGACCAGAACTGGAAGTCCTGTGGGTCATCGTCGATGAACAGAACGCTGGTGAAGAGAGTGGCATTTGCCTGATCGACGAAACCGGAACTAAGAGCTGGATGAAGGAGCATAGGCCTTCCGCCTTTCTCACATGTCGGCGGATGGGCCTTCCAAGGGAGGCCCGTCGGCATATGTGTATCAGAGTGGTGTGGTCAGTATGGGCTTGTTACGAGACCGCGTCAAGGCGACCAGTTGCACGACATGCCGACAATGCCAGGCTTGGCGGACATTGAGCCTGTGAGCACTTACTTTTCCCTAGATCTCAAGTAGCCTGACGACGCGCGCAGCCCTCGTGAATACATTTCAAGAACTATATTGGGGTATTTCTCAGAATGAGCCAGTTGTACGAGCTGGACATCACCAAACGGTACCAGTGAAACAGCATCACGACTTGAAGCTGCCTAGGGGAAGACAGAGCTACGCATCTCACAAGAGCGCGGGATACTGATATCTTCGCGTTAATGCAAGAAAATGTTTTACCTAATCCGATAATCCAGCCTTGCCGGTAGAGCAGGGAGGGCAACTGTGAACGAGGCTGGAGAGCTCAGCCGGGCCGAGTACTATCAGTTCATCAAGCAACAGATTGACCACCAGGATAATCTGGTCAATCAACGTGTGATCTGGCAAATCATTGCGCAGGCTTTCTTTTTCGGAGCCTACGCCTCGCTTATGAATGCGCCAAAGGAGGCAAAAGGGCCGCTCTTTGATGCTGAGCAATGGTTGTTGCTGTGGCTGCTGCCCCTCGCAGGTCTTTTAGCTGGTCTTCTCGCCTACGTCGGGATCGTGTCATCGCTCAAAACAACTGAGTACTTGAGGAAGCTGTATGACGAGTATGCGGATAAGGCGACGAGTGATCGCAGCAGTACGCTCTACCCGCCAATCCAAGGTCCACCACACCTCCGGCGATTGGCCAGTCTAGCGCCGATCTGGATGCCGGTTGTTTTCGCCGTCACATGGCTCATTGTTCTAGGACGCTTAGTCGTGGTCGCCTTGACATGATCCAAATCAATCTGCTGTGCCCGGGCATAGAGCCGACGAGATCCGACGCGGGTCCCGCTTGTCCCACCCAACCCGACGGGCGATCTCGCGATGAAGAACGGCGCTCAAGCGTACCTAGTCAAGCCTCAGACCTCAGAGGATGTCTTGAACTTGACCATTCTCCAAGCTATCGCTAAGGTGCCCCGAAGCGCATGCAGTTTCGGAGAGTTCCACTGATCCACATGTCCTCACCTTGCTGCCGGCGCACTTGCCTGACCCTCGTGAGACGATACTCATTCCGCAGACGGGTCGTATGCGTAAAGTCCGGCCGCCTAAGCATGCGTGAGAGGAGGTCTCCATGACCATATCGAGACAAGCCACGCAACGCCACAGCGATGCAGGAACGGCCGGGCGAGTCCAGCCGGACGATCGGCGGTCAGCTGCCGCAAAGGGCAACGAAGGCACAACGATGCCCCCGCGGAAAATGTGGCTATGGTTCTTGTTCCTTTTGTCCACCAATTATTTGTTGGTGCGGCTCCTGATGCCGGGCGCGGAAGAGGCCATCACTGTTCCCTATACTGTCTTTAAGGATGAGGTCACGAAAGGAAATGTTCAGGCGATCTATAGCCGAGGAGATACCATCACGGGACGGTTCGGGACGCCGATCACGTATCCGCCGCCGCCCGATCAAAGCAAAGTTCCCAGTGGAGATTCCAAAGGTACGACGAAACGTGGGTGGGTCCCTCCTGATCATCCCTCCAAAACGGCGAGCGCGTTTGAAACGACGCTGCCCGCCTTTGCAGATCCGGGCCTAGAAACTTTTTTAATTGCGAACAATGTTGAAATCAGTGCCGAACCGGTCCAGGAAGGGGGCAACCCGTGGATGACGCTGCTGTTTAGCTTCGGCCCGGCACTTGTTTTTATCGGCTTTTATATCTGGATTTTTCGCCGCGCGGCGCAGCAGGGCGCCGGAATGATGGGAGGCGGATTGATGGGCATCGGAAAGAGCAAGGCCCGCCGCTACGATAAGGACAAGGACACAAAGGTCACGTTCGATGATGTCGCCGGCATCGACGAAGCCGAGAACGAGCTGGTTGAGATCGTCGATTTCCTTAGAGATACCGATAAGTACACCCGCTTGGGTGGAACCGCTCCAAAAGGCGTTCTCTTGGTTGGCGCGCCCGGCACAGGGAAGACACTGCTGGCGAAGGCGGTGGCAGGGGAGGCGGGGGTGCCATTCTTTTCGATGAGCGCCGCAGAATTTGTGGAGATGATTGTGGGCGTCGGCGCGGCAAGAGTGCGGGACCTCTTCAAGGAGGCGCGGGAGCACGCTCCTGCGATCATCTTCATCGACGAGCTGGATTCCATCGGCCGCGCCCGAGGGCGGATGGCGATCGGGGGCGCGAGTGAACAGGAGCAGACCTTGAATCAAATTCTGACCGAGATGGACGGTTTCTCGAGCCGGGAAGGCATTATCGTATTGGCGGCAACGAACCAACCGGAGGTCCTGGACAAAGCGCTCCTGCGGCCCGGGCGCTTCGACCGACGGGTCGTCGTGAACCTCCCCGACAAGGCCGGTCGAGAGGCGATCCTCAAAGTCCACACCCGCAACATGCCGTTAGCAAACGACGCTATGCTGGCGGATCTTGCCGCCATCACGCCAGGCCTCTCCGGGGCCGACCTCAAGAATCTGGTCAATGAGGCCGCGCTGTTGGCGGCTCGTCGCGAGCAGAACGACGTCCGTCACAAAGACTTCCTCGATGCGCTGGAGAAGATCGTGCTTGGGCCTGAACGTCCGATTCTCATGAGCCGTGCGGACAAGGAACGCATAGCCTACCACGAGGGTGGGCATGCCATTCTTGGTCTTGTGGTGCCCGGTGCCGATCCGGTGAACCGGGTGACGATCGTGCCACGGGGGCAGGCTCTCGGCGTGACCTATCAGCGTCCCGATAGCGATCGCTACAACTATCCGGAAGCCTATCTTCGTGCGAGAATCGTCGGTATGTTGGGTGGCCGGGCGGCCGAGGAGATCGTCTATGGTACCAAGACGACCGGAGCGGAAAACGACATCGAGCAAGCCACCGCCTTGGCTCGACGCATGGTTACTCGCTGGGGCATGAGTGAGCGGATTGGACTCGTTCAACTCGCACCCAAGGAGAACGCTTACCTGGGGTCGGATGGTTTTCCGGGAGAGAAGCCTTTCAGCGAGGAGACCGCGAAAGCCATCGATGCGGAGGTGCTCAAGATCATACACGAGAGCCATGATGAGGCCAAGCGACTCCTGACCGCACACCGGAAGCAACTCGATGCGCTCGCCGAAGCTCTCTTGTCGAGGGAGACCCTTAACGAGGTGGAGATCCTGGAGGTGACGGGGCTTCCTCCAGCGCCGGCTTTGCAGACGAAGATGATGGACGTTCCCGGCATGATCAAGACGAGCCCGGCCTAAGACAGTGGTTATGCGATAGTGATCGGCGGTTTATGGGAAAAACCCAGGTGAAAGGAAGAGCGTCGTGACACTACACAGACTAGGGATAGACCCCCGCATCGAGGCGACGGTACAACCAGGGAGGAGTGGGATTAGGGTCTGCCCATAATCCTTTCTTCGCTTCTTTCGCCTCCTGCTCAAATTGTCGGAGTACGGCGTCTTTTGGAACGAGCTTACTGAACCACCAGCACCAGCCCTCCTTCACGAGCAGGTGATTGACGTTCACCTCGCCTTGAAATACCGTTCCCAACGTCCCCCGGTGTTTATCCCTCCCGTGCGTCTCTATCTTTACGTCCTTGCCCAAGAGGAGTGTCGAAGTCGCTTGCTTGGCGTTTTGACCGAAGGGCTGCCACGTCTCCGGGCAGTCAATGCCATATAACCGGATACGCTCTTTCTTGTTCTCGCGGAGCACTTCGATGGTATCGCCGTCCAGAACAGCCATGACTTTTCCCTCAAAGCTGGCAGCCGCCGCTATGCCAGCCGGAAGCACCGTTAGCAAGCACCATAGCAATGCCATCCGCTCTCTGAGCGTCGTTCCGTCCATGCAGCAATGAGCAGCCTTAAACAGCCTGATCAATCTCTTTCCCAGTCTTTCACGTGATACTCACACCATGATTCGAGCTTGACGCTCCCGACGTCTATGAAACAACACATTGGAGACCGCCGCCGAAGCCACATGTGCTTGCGGAGGATCAGCCCGCGACGTCAAAATGATCGGCACGACGGCTCCCAGCACGACACCCGCCAGCGTCGCTCCAGCCAGATACTCCAAGGTCTTCGCCAGGATGTTTCCCGACACGAGATCAGGGACGAGCAGGAGATCCACCTCCCCGCAGACCGGACTGCGAATACCTTTGATTGCCGCGGATTCAGCAGAAATCGCGTTGTCAAACGCCAATGGCCCGTCGACGAGCGCGCCAGGAAACTGACCCCGATCGGCCATTTTCGCCAGACAGGCAGCGTCGATGGTGCAGGGAATCGCGGGATTGATGACTTCAATCGCGGACAGGATCGCAGTTCTGGGCTCGTTGATTCCCAGCACATGTGCCATCCCAACCGCATTCTGGATGATCTCGGCTTTCGTTTTGAGGTCCGGAGCGATATTCACAGCCGCATCGGTGACGTATAGCAACTTATGATAACGCGCCAGCTCCGTCACGAACACATGCGACACCCGCTTGCCAACCCGGAGTTGATTCAGAATCGGGTTGAGAAATACATCCGTGTGAAGATCGCCTTTCATGAGCGCATGAGCGACGCCGGACTTGACGAGCCGGACGCCCTCATGGGCGGCCTCTTGCTCGGACGACGCATGGTGAACCGACAGCCCGCGTGCCATCGGAATGTGTTCGCACAGTTCTTCGATCCTCGTCTTATCTCCTATGAGGAGAGGGTCCAAAAGCCCTCGCTGGGCCGCTAAGGCGGCTCCTTCAATGACATGTGGAGCCGTGGCGTCCACCACAGCAGTTTTCAGCGGCGATAGACAAGCGGCGGCCTCGAGCAGATCGTGGAACGTCTTGAACTCGATCTCGTTCATTGGCTAGGCGAAGTGCACGTTTCCGGTGTGAGAGAAGACGGTTCAACCATGATGGTAAGTGAATTCTGCATTATGCGGGCGAACTCCAAGCGAATCTCGCATGTCACCACGGGTTCTAATCGCACACCATAAGCGTTAATTATCAGCAAACACACTCGGGAAGTCCCTGTCGCGAGCGGGATTGTCCGAGACCGCCGAAGAAGAGGGCATTTGAGGGACCGCTGGCTTGGACCTTCCGCGAACGGGTAGATTGATGCTTGGCAGGTTAGGGAGGCATAGCCTCGCA
>DASTJX010000361.1:0-4091 GCA_035716265.1 Nitrospira sp. | reverse complement strand
GTTAAAGCTGATGTTAAAGCTGATAGGTAAGGGGAGGTTCGCATGAATCCTGTGTGGTTGGCGGCAATCATCATCGCAGGAACAATGACGATGTCAGGCTGTGTCTCAGACCGGAAATATCAGGAAGCCTTAGCCGAGACTGAAACCGCCAAAACCGAATTGGCCACGACGCGCGCACAGAAGAGCGCTCTGGAACAGCAAGTCAAGACGCTCAAGGATCTCAACGTGAAGTTCGGCAATGAAGCCCAAACGGCTCGCGATGAACTCGAGCGGATCCAATACGGTCGTGACAAGGAACGAGGGAGCGCCGAAGGCCGCACCAAGGAGTTGGAGGAGCGCGTGAAGCAACTGGCCGGTCAAAATCGGGCCTTGCGACAGGAGTACGAAGACGCGAAGCGGCATAATGAAACGCTGAAATCTCTTGTCGCGCGCTATCAAAAAGAGCTCAAGGATCAGTCGCGTTCTGCCGGAGGGTCCCTCGCGCCATCGATGCAGCCGGCTCCGCCCGCCTCAGCCTCGGCGCCACCAGCGATGGCTCCTGCACCCTCCGCCGCCCGTCCGCCGAATGGGATGCCGGCCCCGGGCGGTATCATGAACGTCAACCGGGCATCTTCCAGCGAAATGGTGCTGCTGTTGGGATTGCCTAAAGACGTCGCAGAGCGGATCGTCAGTAATCGCCCGTATAAAGTCAAAGGTGAACTCGTCGCCAAGAATGTCGTGCCGAAAGAAACATTCGACATGATCAAGGATCGGATCAGCGTCAGCCCATAGGCAAGCGGGTGAAGACACGCGCTCTTACACAGGCCGGCCGCCGAAAGGCGGGCGGCCTGTTGCATTTAGAGGCGGCGCCAATAGTGATTCACCATGACCTTCTTGTTACAATGGCTCGGCATTAGCTCGCCTGAGATTGTCCTTATGCGCCGAATATTTCACATGATCGCCGTGTTGCTCGTCGGCCTCGCTATCGGCGGCTATGTGTTTTTCAACGGAGAACGAAAAGTGCCTGTCCGGTATCGGACCGCGGTGATCGAGCGCGGTCCTGTCATCTCGGTCGTGACAGCCACGGGATCGATCAACCCTGTGGTGTCCGTCCAAGTCGGCACCCAGGTGTCGGGGATGATCAAAAGTCTCCACGCCGATTTCAATTCGGTCGTCAAGGCGGGCGACATCGTTGCCACCATCGATTCTGAGCCGTTTCGCGCGCGCCGAGATCAAGCTGCCAGCAATTTGGAAATGGCGAGGGCAAACGTCGCCAGGGCCAAGAACGAGCAAGCCCAGCGTCAACGGGAGTTGAGCCGAGCACAGTCTCTTGCGGCGCAGCAATTCGTCTCGCAAAATGAGGTTGACATGGCGCTCACGAACGCACAGGGCGCGGATGCGCAAGTCAACGTCGCGATCGCTCAGGTCAAGCAAGCCGAGGCCGCTTTGAACGCTGCGGACTTGGATCTCAAGTATACGACTATCCGCTCGCCTGTAAACGGTATTGTCGTCGCCAGGAACGTGGAAGTCGGTCAGACGGTTGCAGCCAGTTTTGCGACGCCCAACCTCTTTCTCATCGCGCTGGATCTTACCAAAATGCAAGTCGACACGAATGTCAGCGAATCAGACATCGGCGGAATCACCGAAGGCAAGGAAGCCACGTTTACCGTTGATGCCTACCCCAGCATCCCTTTTGCCGGCACCATCCGCCAGGTGCGATTGGCACCGATCGCAATACAAAATGTCGTGACCTACAATGTCGTGATCGGCGTGGAGAATAAAGACCTGCGCCTGAAGCCCGGCATGACCGCCAATGTCTCGATCGTCGTGGCTCAGCGGGACAATGTCCTGAAGATTCCGAATGCCGCGCTGCGATTCTCGCCGCAGAAATTTGAGCCGCACGCGTCTCGTGGGACGACGGTCAAATCAACACCAGTCGAGGCCTTAGTCCCCCCTCTCATGACCATCGACGGGCCATCTCCGCGCCCGATCTGGAAGCAGACGGAAGACGGCGATCCCATTGCCGTGATGATCCAAACCGGCATTTCGGACGGCGCCTCGACCGAAATTCTTTCCGGAGCGGTGACCGACGGAGATGAGGTGCTTGTTGGAATTGAACAGCCCCGTGGCGTCAGAAAGGGCGGCGACCTGCCTCCCGGATTTGGGTCGTCGGGAGGGCCGCGGCGGTCGCGCGATAGGGGTTTATAAGCCGCTGGTGGTCTATCCGACCGAAACGCGCCATCGCTCTCCGCATTCCGTTCACCATGGATAGTTTCATTCAATGTGTCGACATCTGGAAGGTCTATCGTCTTGGCGATGTGGACGTGCCAGCGCTCGGTGGACTGAGTCTGCGAATTGAAAAAGGTGAGTTCGTCGCCATCATGGGTTCATCCGGTTCCGGCAAATCCACGTTGATGAACATCCTGGGTTGTCTGGACCGTCCAACGAAGGGACAGTACCGCCTCGAAGGCCGCGATGTCGGCGAACTGCGGGCGGATCAGTTGGCGGAGATCAGAAACCGCGAAATCGGATTCGTGTTTCAGAGTTTCAATCTGATTCCGCGCACGAGCGCGCTAGAGAATGCGCAACTGCCTCTGTTATACCGAGGGCTCCCGCTCACGGAGCAGCGGGCGAAGGCCGCGCGCGTGCTTCAGCGAGTGGGGCTCGCCGGCAGAGAGCATCACTATTCCACGCAACTGTCGGGCGGTCAGCAGCAACGCGTCGCCATTGCACGGGCCCTCATCACGAGCCCTTCCCTGCTGCTGGCGGACGAGCCGACCGGCAACCTGGATACCCAATCGAGCCGGGAAATCATGGCCATGTTGGAAGCGCTCAATGGCGAAGGCATCACGATTATCCTTGTCACGCACGAAGCGGACATCGCCGCTTACGCGCGGCGCGAAATCGTGTTGAAAGACGGCCAAGTCTTAAGCGATCGGATGACGAAGCCGCGTACTCAATCTGTCGAGGCCTAGAGGCATAGATGCCGGCCTTTATCTGGCTCACCGTCATGACGGCCTTGCGCGTACTGGCCCGTAACCGCCTGCGCGCAGGGTTGACCATGTTGGGAATCGTTATAGGAGTTGGCGCAGTCATCGCCATGGTCAGCATAGGGGAAGGGGCGAAGCGGGCTGTGCAGGCTCAGATTGCGACGATGGGGACAAATGTCATCATCGTTTGGCCCGGCGCAACGACGGTGAGCGGGGTGCGCGGCGGCCAAGGCGGGGCTGTGACCCTCACCGTCTCGGATGCGTTGGATCTCAAGAAAAAGATTCCGTTGCTGTCGGAGACGGGATGGGCAAGGAGAGAGGTCATGCAGATGGTCAATGGGAATCGGAACTGGAACGGTCCGATCAACGGCGTTTCGCCGAGTTATCTCACCATTCGGGATTGGTCTTTTTCGAGCGGAGGGTCTTTCTCCCAGGCGGATCTCGACAGTGCAGCCCGCGTGGCGTTGATCGGTCAAACCATCGTGGATAACCTTTTCGAGGAAGGCGAAGAACCGGTCGGTGCGGTGATTCGAATTAGGAACGTCCCGTTCCGTGTCATTGGTGTCCTCTCGCCGAAGGGCCAGTCGGCGCAGGGGTCCGATCAGGATGACGTCGTCTTTATTCCATTCACGACGGCGGAGCGCAAAGTCTTCGGCACGATGTTCTTGGGCTCGGTCGCAGCCTTGTTCGCGTCAACCGATCGCCCTGAGGATCTGCCGGAAGCCGTCGAGGGAATTCGCGAAGTGTTGCGCGGGCGTCACCGGCTACAGGCCGAGCAGGCCGATGATTTTACGGTGAAGACGCAGGTTGACATTGGCAAAGTTCAGGAAGGGACGAGCTACACGCTTACTCTGTTGCTGTTCTCGGTGGCTTCCGTATCCTTGCTGGTGGGGGGAATCGGCATCATGAACATTCTCCTGGTGTCCGTGACCGAACGGACACGAGAGATCGGTGTCCGGATGGCGGTCGGCGCCAAGCGCCGTCACATCGTGATGCAGTTCCTGATTGAGGCCATGACCTTAAGTCTCTTGGGAGGAGCAGTGGGTGTCGTGCTGGGGGTCGTGGGAGCAAAACTGACGACCGTAGTGGCTGGATGGCCCACCGTCATTTCGACTGACGTGA
>DASTJX010000360.1:0-4752 GCA_035716265.1 Nitrospira sp. | reverse complement strand
AACTCACGGAGGACCGGACTCGCCATGCGATCCGATTCGATGGCGGCCCAAAGGGGGAGCCGATTTGCCGGCAAACTGATCACATAGCGGGTGAGATCCTTGCCCGTCGATGCGTTAAGACCGACGCCGCCGTGGCGCTGGTACAAGAGCGCCATCTCGTTGCCGGCCACGTACTGGGCGGCCTGGTCTTGTAGCTCCTTGAATCGCTTTTGCAGACTGTCGATGGTGCGCGTCTCAGCGGGGTCAACCGGTAGGTCTGCAGTGCGCCTGGCGAGCTCCCGCTGCCGCTGTTCGAGCTCAGTTCCCACTTGGTGCAACTCGTCGAGGATCGGTTTTTCTTTCTCGTAGTTTTTTGTCCCGACCGTCCTCGTACCTTTGAATGCCATATGTTCGTATAAGTGGGCCAGGCCGGTTTGGCCGACCTGTTCGTTCACCCCGCCCACACCGAAGGTCATGTTGATCGACACGACCGGCGCTTGATGCCGTTCCACCAGCAGCACCGTCAGGCCGTTCGCCAGCTTATGCTCAATGACCCGATCGGCGAGACCCGAAGAACCGGCAGCACTCAAGCTCGCCAGACCGAGCACGACAGCCACACAGCACACTTGGATCCAGCGTGACACTCGCCTCATTGGTCGCATGAGCCTCGCCCTGTTCGTCCCCGCTCTCTTCATTCGAATATCTCCATTAATTCTTCCGGTCGTTCAATGAACCAGTCCGGCTGACAGGCGGACATCCTTTCACGATTACCCATTCCATAGCCCACCGCACACACTCGAATCCCGGCATTGTGCCCGCCGTTGATGTCGTTCGTGCTGTCTCCGACCAGCACCGTCCGCTCTTTTGCGGTGTTCAGTCGTTCCATAATATGCAACAGCATGCCTGGCTCCGGCTTCAATCCAAATCCATTGTCCCCGCCGACGATGAAGTCGAAATACTGCGGCCCCAGTCCTTGCAGGATTACGTTGGTGTATTCGATCGACTTGTTCGTGGCAACTGCCTTTCGTTTGTCGGCAAAATATCCAAGCGCTTTTTCCACCCCGGGGTAGTACACCGTCCGATCGAGGCAGTGGGCGAGGTAGTGCCGGCGAAACACCCCCAGCGCCTCTTCGAAGCTCACGCGATTGGTCTCTCCCACGGCCAGCCGAAGCAATTTCTTGACGCCGTCGCCGACAAACCCAAAAATTTCTTCCAGCGGCCGTTGCGGCAGCCCCAGTTCTTCGAGCGTGAAGTTGACCGAGGCCGCAATGTCCCACTTCGACTCGATGAGCGTGCCGTCCAGGTCGAAAATCAACAGGTCGATCGGCGCCTTTCCCATTGCCCTTCTACTTGACCTTTCGCAATTCGTCCTGGAGTACGGCCAGACTCTCGCGCTTGGCCGGTTCCGTTTCCTTCACCCAGGCCTCTCGCACGTAATTGATCATCCGCTTCTGACCGACATGCGGGGGCAGCACGGGTTCGATAATACGCCAGCGGTTGCGTATGGATTTGACTCGGACCCGAATTTCTTCCACTGTGTCGTCCGCGAGGAACCCCGCGGTCTCGAGGTAGACTGAGCCAATGACTTGAAATGTGACTGGTATCACCACCTCCAACGGATTCACGATTTCCCAATGCCGATGATGCTCGGGGACGGAAAATCCCCGGATGACGACGACCTTGCCCCAGGCCGGCTCAGCCTGCCAGCTTCGATAGGGCGCGAGCGCCTCGAATGACATCGAATCGAGCTTAGCGCCCTTTTGATCGAGCTCAAAATACTTCTTCACTATTTCGGCGGGAGAATGGCTTAAGCCTCCCGTTTGAGCCAATGCAGCCCCGTTGAACCACGCGAGCGCACTCGACATCCACATGACCGCCATTACGGATCGACCAGCGATCGCTATGGATCTGCGCAGCAGCATCGTCAGCCTGCTCGGGCGGTTGAGATAGCTTCTCAGTTGTCGCGGGAAAACACGTCACACCGGCGACGACATTCTACCAAAGGCCTTCCTCGAAAGCATGTTTCCAAGGGACCGCTCAGAGCACTGCGTTGACGTGTCTCGAGCCTGCGTGCTACCGTTTTCGCACCCGCAATTCTCTTCCGCAAGCCGTTGATGAAATGCCGAGTCCCATCAAGTATTGGGTGCTTCTGCTCTCTGTCCTCTGCCTGGCGGCGCCGAGCGGAAGTCGTTCTGAGAGCCGCACCCACTCGGTCGAGTTGGGAATCGCAAACAGCGAGGCCGTGGTCACACCGGACCAGCCCTCGCCGGTTCCGCAACACGACATCGCGCGCACGGCACCGCAAAAAGTCTATGATTTGCTCGCGGCGCTCCAACGACGCAATGGAGCCGCTCTCCCCGGTTACATTGGAGGAAACGAATTCAGGAATCGGGAACGACGACTGCCGCATGGCCGCTATCGGGAATATGACGTCGATCGGAAAATACCCGGCCGATCGCGCGGCGCTGAACGCCTCGTCATCGAGCAGCACAGCGGCAGGGCCTACTACACCGATGACCATTACCGGACGTTCATTCCTTTGAATTAAACGACATGGCTTCGCACATATGCCGCTGCCTCCCACACGCCATTTGCAATCGACGAAACCTCCCTGGACCATGCTCGTGGTTCTGAAGACCGGACAGCGCGCCGAGTCCGCGATTAAGATTCCGGATGGGTACATTCTGCGGGTCGTGCGGGGCGCCAAATGTCGATCCACAAGCGAGCTCTTCTCCGAGTTCGCCGATGCGATGGATTTCCCCGACTACTTCGGCCACAACTGGGATGCGCTTGAAGAATGTTTGACCGACCTTGAATGGCTGCCGGGCAAGGGCTACGTGCTACTGGTCACGGCGGCGGAACAGATCCTTGCCGGCGATGAGGAGGAATTCGCCACGTTCCTCGAAGTGCTGAGCGACACAGGAGAGGCCTGGGCATCGGGGCAGGAGGGTATGGAGGGTAAGCGGGCTAAACCTTTTCATACGGTACTGGCCGTGTCCGAACGCGACCAATCCAAGCGAGCCCATTGGGGAGTTCCGCAAGTCGAAATACCCACCCCGCGATCCAGAGACGGACGCCGGCGGTAACCATAGACGAGAAACGCCCGGATCACGCGCGTTTGTTTTTCGTGAAATTTAAGAGCCCGGACCAGCGGAGGAGCGTGAAGGTCGTGGCCGCTCTGAGGAAGCTGCTCGACCCGGCATACCGGGTTGAAGCCTGCCAGTGCTCACGGATCTGATCTCGATGCAGCACACAAATGCCGTGGGTCTCACGGGCGTCATCGAAGGGGGCCTTTTCCCCCACGAACTCTTGTTTGCCTTCCTTTCGACACCATGAACATACTATCTTCATTCGAAATCCTGAATCTGTGAATAACCCTCTGAAGGCATGTACGCACCTCAAGTCTACGCAATAGTCAGGCCGCAAGGCAAACACACGAGGATTCCTGTATATCCGCCCCCCTGTTATTTCAACACCCGCGGCAACTGTATCAAAATGGTGAGGCGGCATATCCGTTTAGGCAGATTTTTGACCTCACGTGAGGCAATTTTCGGCAAAATTTCTCCGCCGCAGCGCTCGCTTGACCCTCCTACATTGACATGTTACGGTTCGCCCCCCTGATGAAAATCACACGTTCTATCAAGTTGTTTGAGAAGGCCCAACACCTCATTCCCGGAGGTGTCAACAGTCCGGTCCGGGCCTTCCGGTCAGTCGGAGGTCAACCGCGGTTTATCAAGCGGGCCAAAGGCGCGAGACTTTACGATCTGGATGGAAATACCTACATCGATTATGTGCTCTCCTGGGGACCGATGATTCTAGGACACGCCTCGCCGCCTGTCGTCACCGCGATCAAGAAAGCTGCTGGACAGGGCACAAGTTACGGAGCGCCGACCGAACTCGAAGTCGAACTGGCCGACCAGATCCGTGATGCCTTCCCCTCGATGGAAAAAAGTCGGCTCGTCAGCTCGGGAACGGAAGCGGTGATGAGCGCGATCAGAGTCGCACGCGGGTTCACGAAGCGCGATGGCGTTTTGAAATTTGAAGGCTGCTACCACGGCCACAGCGACTATCTGCTCGCCAAGGCCGGCTCCGGGCTGACGACGCTCGGCATTCCAGATTCACTGGGCGTCCCGGCCGATTTTGCGAAACATACGTTGACGGCTCCGTACAACGACATTCGCACCGTTCAACGGATTCTCCGGGACCGTGGAAAGGACCTGGCCTGTATCATTGTCGAACCGATAGCCGGAAATATGGGCGTCGTCCCTCCCGCAGCTGATTTTCTGCCGGCGCTTCGCCAATTGGCGACCGACCATGACATCCTGCTGATTTTCGACGAAGTCATTTCCGGCTTTCGAGTGCACTATGGCGGGGCGCAAGCACTCTATGGCGTCACACCCGACTTGACCGTGCTCGGGAAAATCATCGGCGGCGGGCTCCCGGTGGGGGCCTATGGCGGACGAAGAGATATTATGGATCTCATAGCTCCGGCTGGTCCGGTCTACCAAGCTGGAACGCTATCGGGGAATCCTCTGGCGGTGACAGCAGGACTCGCGACCTTGAAGCAATTGCGGGCCAAGAATCTGTACAAGCAGCTTGAGGAACGGTCGGCCGCCTTGGCACGAGGCTTAGCGGATGAAGCCAAACGCGCTGGTATTGCGCTGACCCAGACGAGAGTCGGATCGATGCTGACGTCGTTTTTTACGCAGGAACCAGTCGTTGACTGGAACAGCGCCAAGAAAGCCGACACGAAACGGTACGGATTGTTTTTTC
>DASTJX010000359.1:0-10006 GCA_035716265.1 Nitrospira sp. | reverse complement strand
CAGCCGTCCAGATTCCAGGAGAAATTGAGCCGGAAGCGGGACTCCACGTTCGTCTCTCCAATGTTCGTGCGCCTCGATTCCATCACGGCTGAGTTTGACCACGACGTTGTCCGTGTAGTTGTTGCGATTGGCCTCCAGAATCGCATGGACGAACTCAGCGGTTTTCTCCGGTGAGACCTGATCCGACCGCAGTTGGTTCGCCAACGTGATCGCGAAGATCCAGTAGGCGACGACAGCCGTGAAGGCAAAGGCCCCGCCGCCAAGCACCCAAAGCAAGGGTTTGTTGTCCATACGAACGTTACCTCCGGTCAGGAAGACGGCTATAGATTCGTGAGGCGGCTTGCAGCGCGACACCGGGTGTGTCAAGCCATCCTCCTTCAATGAAGAGCGATTCGAGGGCGTTCAAAAGCGTGAGGACATGGGCCTCCGTTGACGATTCCCCCATGAGACCGATACGCCATACCTTGCCCTTCAACGGACCGAGACCTGCTCCGATCTCGATTCCATAATAGGTCAGTAACTTCGCTCGGATATCCGCATCGGGGATATGGGCTGGGAGCGTCATGCAGTTCAACATGGGCAACGATCGCCCGTCAGGAGGGAGCGGCACCAATCCGAGTTCCTTAAGACCGGCCACCAGCGCATCGCTGTTCATTTGATGACGCTTGTAGCGGACCGGTAAGCCTTCTTCCTCGACGAGTCGCAACGCTTCACGGAGGGCATAGAGCATCGAAACAGGCGCAGTGTGGTGATAGGCCCTCATGCCCTCGGACCAGTAACCGTCGACCAATCCCATGTCCAGATACCAACTAGGGCACTGGCTCCGTCGCGATTTCATGATGCCCAATGCCCGCTCATTCATCGTAAACGGCGACAATCCTGGCGGACAGCTCAAGCATTTTTGCGATCCGCTGTAGCACACGTCGATGCCGAGCCGGTCCACCTCGACGGGAATGCCGCCAAGAGACGTGACGGCATCGACAATGAACAGCGCCTCGTGACGCCGGCACAGGGGCCCGATGTCATCGAGTGGCTGCCAAGCTCCTGTAGACGTTTCCGCATGCACAATCGCGACCGCCTTGACCGGTCCCGAACGAACCAGCGCCTGTTCGATTGCGTCCGGCTCGATGCAGGTTCCCCACGCAGCTTCAATTCGGATCACCTTTCCGCCGCATCGTTCAACCACGGAGGCCAGTCTGCTTCCAAAAACGCCGTTGATGCCGACGATGACGCAATCACCGGGCTCGACCACGTTGGCGATCGACGCTTCCATGCCGGCAGAGCCCGTTCCTGAAATGGCGATTGTGAAGCGGTTGGCGGTTTGAAACACTGCTCGCAACAGGAACTGAATGTCATTCATGACGCCGAGAAAGACCGGGTCCAAGTGCCCCAACAGCGGGGCTGAAAGGGCGCGCAAGACGCGAGGATGCACGAGGCTCGGGCCTGGGCCGAGGAGAAGGCGTCGCGGAGGGGTAAATTCCGAAACAGTCATATCTGGCTGCGTGATGGGAAGCGCATCTTGGATGGGCAGTATAACGGACTCTCGCTTCCTTCAGCCAGTTTACGTTCTACGAAGAGGCAGCGCGTTACTTTTGAGGGGTTTCTGGCTCAAAAATAGCCATGTTATAGTCCTGAGCTGATGAACGAACCGCTTGGAATTTCAGCTGGCCCGCTCGCGCGATCCTGGTGGAGGGAAACTGGGGCACCGCCGACTATCGGCCAATTCCCCAGCCATTATTCCTCGTCGATCAGCTGGCTGGCCGGAATTTTTCTCGTCGCTGCGTTTACGTCCGTCCTTCTCATGGCTTCGGCCACCTCGAAAATTGATCGGATCGACGCACCGGAACAGGCACTTAGCTTGATGGTCGGGCGCACGATGGATGCTCAGGAGGGGCTCTCAAGGGCTCCTGCCTGGGAGCAACGGATCATGCGCTGGGTGTCGGGCGATGGAGAAGCCGAGCGGGCACAGGCCATGGCGTGGTACCAGGAGCTGGCTGCTCGCTCCGATGATCCTGGCGTGCCCCTGCATCAGGCCATTTTGCAAGCGGAAAGCGGACGGCTGTCCCAGGCTCTCCTGTCAGCACATGAGTGGAGCACTCGCGAAGAACCGCTACCGACCTACGGAGACCTCATTCGGGCGGCCTACGGCGAGGAGCGCCCTCCAAATCGCCATACCGTCGAGGCGCTGCAAAGCCGTATGGCGGATGTGCTGCCGGTCGGATGGTTTTATGACCATCTCATGATGAGATTGGCCAAACGAGCGGGGCATACGGAGTTGACAGCCGTCATACACGAAGAGGCCGCCTTGCGCGGCGATCGCCTGTACCACTACTCCCGCAGATTGACTGTGATGGAGTTGGTGGTCATGCTCGCGGGAACCCTCTTACTCTTCCTGATCTGGCAGAGGCACCGCGCTGGAACGAACGTCGTCCGATTGCACGACCCTGGCCTCCCACCGCCGTGGCCGGGGCGGGTCGGCACGGCTGTCTTGCTGCGCGGCGGCGCTATTGGCGCGATCATCATGGCGGTGTGCCTTCTGTATCTGCCTCCTGAGAATGCGTCTTTGCGAGCCTTAGCCATCCCATTGACGAATGTACCGGTCCTCGCCCTGGCCTACTACCACCTGTTCCGGCCGGCGGGAATGACGTTCGAGGAAGGATTTGGTCTCAGCCTGCCCTGGTCCCACGTTGGCCGGCTCATGACGGCGGTGCTCGCCGTTGTCGCTGCCGGCCTCTGGGGTGAGTGGTTGATGGATCGCGTGGCGGAACAGTGGCATCTGACCAGCCATTGGACCGAATGGTTCGACGAAGATCTGGTTTGGGGCTCCAGCTCCCTCACGATGGTCAGTCTCCTCGAGTATGTGATTCTTGCGCCGCTGTTCGAGGAGCTTGTGTTCCGAGGCCTGTTGTTTGCCATACTCCGCCGGAAATTTCGCTTCCTTCCCGCAGCTCTTATCAGTGCCTCAATTTTCGGACTCGCTCATGGCTACGGCCCTGTCGGCCTTATCAGCGTCTGTTGGAGCGGCGTCTTATGGGCATGGATTTATGAAAAGACGGGGAGTCTCGCGCCCGGGATTCTGGCCCACGCCATCAACAACCTATTGGTGTGCCTGGCCGTGATGTCGCTCCTTCGGTTTTAGCTGTTGGCCCGGGAGGGTGTATCTGTGCACAACAACGCAGGCATGACCACGCAGTTTGGGCTCTTAGGAGCTTTGGCCGTCTCCGTGCAAAGCACGACGACCACTCTATCCCTATCCTGCTATCCCTATCCTCCCGAGCGTTGGTTCTCGGTGCACGAAAGAGAAGCGTACAAATCGTCGTGACGAATCGATGCGCCCGCGTTGTGTAGCATCGCGAGAAGCTTGCCGTTGTTGATCCGCTTGCCGGCGGCTTGATTGTCATCGTCTTGGATGTCCTGCACCGTCTGAGACTTTTTCATACGTGCGTATATCTCCGTCCAAGTTTTCGGAACGCCGTCGCTCACGTTGTACACCTCACCGGGAATGCCGCTGGCCAGGGCAACAAGGCAGATGGCGGCGAGGTCTTCGACATGTATCAGATTGACATACTTTCGTGAAGGTTGGACGCGACCGTGCTTGATCCAGTCGAACGGATGCCGGCCTGGCCCATAAATGCCTGCCACGCGAAGCACGACTGCCGCGTCATTCGTCCGAAGGAATTCTTCTCCCTGCACCCGTGGTATGCTGTGGTCGACTGCGGCGGTTTCGTCGATCCACGGCGGGGGATAGGTATCAGGCGATGCGCCCACAACATAGGCTGAAGTGCTGCCCAGCACAACGAAACGCCGAAAGGAACCATTGATGCGTGCGGCGAACCGTTGAACGGCATCCAGCGGAGCTGCCGGAAAGCTCCACAGAAGATCTGCGTTACCCGGGATGTTGCCCCAAGTCTCCGGCTCAGCCAAATCGAACAAGATTCGCTGGTCAGTGGAAACGTCGGACAAGTTGCTCGCCGGCGAACGACTCGTAAAAAGGACGCTGCTGTAGCAATCTTGATCAATGAGACGAATGAAGCGGGCAACGTAGCCGGCTCCAAGAATGACAAGCGTGCGGTGCATAGGACTCCACAACCGTGTCTGGAATTGAGAACAGTGTGCCAGTGGCCAGTGAACAGAATCCATGTAAATCAAGAAGTTTTTTCTGGCACATCTTTTGATTAAACATTCCGCCTGCTGATAAGGCTTAATATGACCTATGCCAAGCCTGCCAAGAGGAGACAAAGTGTCCTGCGGCTGATCATTTCGGCCGCAGTGGTTCTGAGTGCATGCTCCAGTGAGGAGGGTGAGAAGGGTGAGATTACTGTCGACGCGGCACCGTCATCGCCTCTCGTCACCCTCGTCGCGAACCAGGCCTCCAACAACATTTCGGCCTTTATGATCAACGCCACGACCGGAGCCTTGGTCCCCGTAGCCGGGTCGCCGTACCCGGCCGGAGGGACGACACCTGGCGGCATCGCGGTTTCGTCGGATGGATCATTGGCCTATGTGGCCAATCAAGGTTCCAATAATATATCAGCCTTTACCGTCGAGCCCTCGGCGGGAACATTGATAGCTGTCCCAGGATCGCCTTTCTCAACGGGGACGACGCCGTCAAGAGTGGCCATCTCACCGAATCGTTCGTTTGTGTTCATCAGCAATCAAGGATCGAACAACATCTCTGCATTCGGAGTCACTGCCACCGGCAGTCTAACCCCCGTTGCCGGATCTCCGTTTCCTGCGGGTTTCACGCCTTCGGGAATCACCTGTACTCCTAATGGCGCATTTCTGTATGTGGCCAATCAAGGCTCCAATACCGTGTCGGCCTTCACGATCAATGTCTCTGGCCAGCTTGCAGCAGTCGCCGGCTCACCGTTCGCTGTAGGCACGACTCCGGTGGGTGTCCTGGTCTCTCCGAACGGCTCGGTTCTGTACGTCTCCAATCAAGGCTCCAACTATGTATCGGCATTGGCGATCGATGCCTCGACGGGCGCACTGACGCCGGTCGCCGGCTCGCCCTTTGCCACGGGCATTACGCCTGCAGGGATTACGATCTCGCCCAACGGATCCTTTCTGTATGTCGCGAATCAGAGCACGAACAACATCTCCGCATTTGCAGTCGGCGGCACGGGCGCCCTGACACCGGTGGGCCCGCCTGTGCCGGCAGGAACGACTCCAACCAGTGTGACCGTGTCGCCGGATGGGGTCTTCTTGTATGCCGCCAATCAAGGCTCTAACGATGTCTTTGCCTATACGATCGACGGTGCTTCCGGGACTCTTGCCACTGTGTCCGGCTCACCTTTTAGCGTTGGTGTAACGCCACGCGCGATCGCAACCGCGGGACGCCCGTAATTTCCGCTTTCACAGAGCTCCTCTACTGGATTGACGACCTCCCTGCAGGTGATGCGGTCAACAGAGTTCGGTTGCATATTTCTGCCGTTTCGTTGGCGCCGTCCAGTGGGGATGGTATAAATACGGATTGTTTGCTCCAGGGATTGTTCCCTATGGTGAAGCCATGAGTATCAGATCTGTCCTTTCATTGCTCGCCGCTGCCTTGCTCTGTCTGACTGGTTGCCCTAGCGATAACGGGGGCGGCGGAGTTCCGGCGTCGGCTGGAACGGTCGTCTATCTTGCCGACCAGGACATCGCCGGCGTCTTCGAACTCTATCTCGGAGGCTCGGGAACGAAACTGAATCCCGCGCTTGCCGCTGGACGCACCATTACGAATTTTGCCTTAACCCCGGATGCCGCCGCCGTTGTGTACCTTGCCGACCAGGACCAGGACGATGTGTTCGAACTGTACCGCGTCAATCTTGCCAGCCCGGGTGCCAGCACGAAGCTTAACGGAGCGCTCGTGGCAGGAGGAGACGTGGTGCAGCTCGCCGTGACTGCTGACGGCACTGCAGTGGTCTACCGTGCCGATCAAACTCAGGATGAGGTGTTTGAACTCTTCCGAACATTGTTTAACGGCGTGGTGAATGGCAAGCTCAATCCTCCCTATACGATTGCGCAGGACGTGGAGACCTTCGTCCTCCTGCCGGACAGCAGCGGCGTGATTTATCGCGCCGATCAAGTTACCGATGGCGTCAGTGAATTGTATCGTGTGCTGTTTGCGACCGCTGGTACGAGTGATCCGTTGATTAATCCGCCGCTCTTTGCGGGGCAGAACGTTGATGCATTCGCTGCCACTCCCGACAGCGCGAACGTCGTGTACATCGCCAATCGGCCGATTGGCTCCAACCAAATCTTCATTGTCCCAGCCGGAGGAGGCGGCAGCATCCAACTCAACGGGCCCCTCGTCGCGAACGGAAACGTGACCGCCTTTTCGGTCACGCCAGATGGACTTTCCGTGGTATATCGGGCCGATCAGGACATCGACGAGGTCTACGAGCTGTACCGGACCGCGATCCTCTCAGCGCCTACCAACGTCAAACTTAATCCGAACCTCGCCGCCGGTGGGGATGTCGTGTCTTTCGCCATAACACCCGACAGCACCAGTGTCGTGTATACGGCTGATCAGACGACCAACGATATTTTTGAGATTTTCCGGACGGTGTTCTCGGGAAACGTCAACTCTCAGCTGAATCCGACCTTCCCGGCCACCGCAGATGTCGTCGACTTCGCTTTATTCCAGAATGGCAGCGGCTTGGTCTACAAGGCCGATCAGACGACCGACGGCGTCGATGAACTGTACCGAGTGGTTTTCGGCTTCCCCGGTGCACCCCGGGTCAACCCTGCCCTGGTGATCGGGCAAAACGTCGGCACCTATGCGGTGGCTCCGGACAGCAACAGCGTCATCTACCGTGCGAATCAGGACAATACCGGAATCGTCGAGCTGTATCGCGCGGCGTTTTCCTCGGCCGGCACGAGTTCGAAGCTCAACGCGCCGCTGGTCGTTGGGGAAAATGTGGCGAGCTTCGCGGTCCGGTAAGGTGGCCGTTCAGCGGTTCATACGTGATCGCGTGCCGGGGCCTTGACTCGTCGCTGACGCCGCCATAGCATCAATGGAATGCCGCTGACAGGCTTCCATCCCCTCATTGCCGGCTGGTTTCAATCCTCCGTCGGCGTTCCCACGGACGTTCAAGCTCAGGCCTGGCCCGCGATCCGATCGGGGCAGGACGCCCTGATCGCTGCGCCGACCGGCTCGGGGAAAACCTTCGCCGCCTTCCTGTCCAGCATCGACCAGCTATTCGTGCAAGCGCTGGCCCGCGAACTTGATGACCGCACGCACGTGCTGTACGTCTCGCCGCTCAAGGCGCTGAGCAACGACATCCAAAAAAACCTGCAGCAGCCGCTCGCCGACATCGGACAAGCTGCACTGCAAGCCGGACTCCTCATGCCCGAGCTGCGCGTGCTCGTCCGCACCGGCGACACCCCAATGTCGGACCGTCAGCAGATGCTCAAACGGCCGCCGCATATCCTCGTCACCACCCCCGAATCTTTATTCATTCTGCTGACGGCCGAGAAAAGTCGCCGCCTCCTGCAGACCGTTCGCACGGTCATCGTGGATGAAATTCATGCGTTGGCTCCCAATAAGCGCGGTGCCCACCTCGCACTGTCGTTGGAACGGCTGGAAGCCTTGACCCTGACAAAGCCCCAGCGGATCGGCTTGTCCGCCACACAGCGTCCTATCGACTTAATCGCGAGTTTTCTGACAGGAGACCGTCCCCGTCCCACCGTCATTGATGTCGGTCATAAGCGGCGAATGGATGTCGCCGTCGAAGTACCCAAAGACGAATTGAGCGCCGTCGTCACGAATGCGATCTGGTCGGATATTTATGATCGAGTGGCCGCGCTCGTGCGGGAGCATCGCAGCACGCTGGTGTTCGTCAATACACGCCGGTTGGCCGAACGCGTCGCCCATCACCTCGAGGAACGCCTAAAAGATCTGGGACCACAGAGTGTCGCGGCGCACCATGGAAGTCTGTCGCGACAGATACGCCTGTCCGCAGAGGAGCGCCTGAAGTCCGGGATGACTCGCGTGGTGATCGCAACCGCCTCGCTGGAACTCGGCATCGATGTCGGCACCGTCGATCTGGTGTGCCAAATTGGATCGCCTCGTGCGATCGCCACTTGCTTGCAGCGGATCGGCCGAGCCGGTCACTGGATCAAAGCGATTCCCAAAGGACGGCTCTTCGCCACGACGCGGGATGAATTGCTTGAATGCGCTGCGCTGATTCGGGCGATGAGAGCGGGCACGTTGGATCGCATCTGCGTGCCGCAGGCCCCGTTGGATATACTTGCACAGCACATCGTGGCAGCGGCGGCCACCCAGGCCTGGACCGAAGCGGAGCTCTACGCGCTCATCCGGCGTGCATATCCCTATCAGCAGTTAACACGAAACGACTTTGATGTCGTGGTACGCATGGTGGCGGATGGAATCGCCACGAACCGGGCGCGTGGACATGCCTATCTCTACCACGATCGGATCAACCACGTTTTGAAAGGCCGCCGTGGAGCGAGGTTAGCAGCAATTACCTCAGGCGGAGCCATCCCGGATACGGCCAACTACGCGGTCGTGGCCGAGCCGGAAGGGACGGTAGTGGGCTCCGTGGACGAGGATTTTGCCGTGGAAAGCCTCGCTGGCGATATCATCTTATTGGGCAACACCTCCTGGCGGATCAAAGGCGTCGAAATGGGTAGGGTTCGAGTCGAGGATGCCCACGGGGCGCCGCCGACCATCCCTTTTTGGCGGGGGGAGGCGCCGTCGAGAACCGCTGAGCTCTCCGCAGAGGTGGCCGATCTCCGCCGGGACATCGCTGAACGAGCACTCGAAACACAGCACTCAGCAGTGCCTTGGCTCAAACAGGAATGCGCTCTGGACCACCGGGGAGCTCACCAGGCTATCGAGTATGTGGTCGGCAGTAAAGCGCTCCTTGGGGCTGTCCCGACGCAGACCACGATCGTGGCCGAGCGGTTTTTCGACGAGAGCGGCGGCATGCAGCTCGTCATTCATGCGCCGTTCGGCGGACGCATTACCAAGGCCTGGGGGTTGGCCTTGCGCAAGCGATTCTGCGTCACGTTCGATTTCGAGCTGCAGGCGGCGGCTACGGACAATGGACTGGTCATTTCGCTTGGTGAGAAACACAGCTTTCCCTTGGAGTCCGTGTTCGGCTATCTCCATTCACGGACCGTGAGAGAGGTGCTGCTACAGGCCGTTCTCCAAGCGCCGATGTTCGCGACGCGTTGGCGTTGGAATGCCTCGCGGTCGTTGGCGCTCCTCCGGTTTGCCGGCGGCAAGAAAGTGCCGCCCCAGATTCAGCGCATGAGAGCCGAGGATCTGCTCGCGGCGGTCTTTCCCGATGCGATTGCCTGTCAGGACAACATGACGGGAGAGCGGGAACGCCGGATTCCCGATCATCCGCTGGTGCAAGAGACATTGCGTGATTGTCTGACTGAAGCGATGGACGTGGATGGACTGACAGACGTCTTGGGCGGAATCGAGGCAGGCATTATTCGTTGCGTCGCCATCGATACGCCTTCGCCGTCTCCGTTCTCGCACGAGATCTTGAACGCAAATCCCTATGCCTTTCTCGACGACGCGCCGCTCGAGGAACGGCGTGCACGTGCGGTGGCACTGCGCCGCACCTTGCCCGGTGAAATGGCGGGTGACGTCGGCGCCCTCGATCCTGCCGCGATTGACGAGGTTGTGCGCGAATCCTGGCCTGTCGTACGCGATGCCGACGAACTACACGATGCGCTGCTGACGCTGGTGTGGGTTCCAGCGCCGGAGGTAAGCGGCTGGCAGCAATTCCTGCCTGAGTTGATTCATTCGGGACGGGCGACTGAGCTGACGATCGATGCTGGGGAAACGAGGACCGTCAGTCTGAGGGACGGTACGACCATCGGATGGGTCCCCAGTGAACATCTGGCCAATGTTCAGAGAGTACTGGGCGCTGACGATGACGAGCGCACAATCGATGCCATTGTGCAGGGTTGGATGGAGAGCATCGGGCCCATAACCACGGAGGAATTGGCCAGACGTTTATGGCTTCGAGCGGATCGAGTCCAT
>DASTJX010000358.1:0-14489 GCA_035716265.1 Nitrospira sp. | reverse complement strand
GACGCCATCGTGCGAGAGGCCGAGGCGTCAGGACCGTTTCTTCTTAAATTGGACGTACAGGGGGCTGAGCTCGATGCACTGGAGGGCGCCGAGAAAATCCTCGACGACTGCGAGTTCGTCGTCCTGGAAGTCTCCTTCTTCAAGTTCTTCGAAGGTGGCCCAGAATGCGCTGAGATTATCGGCTACATGAAGCACCGTGGGTTTGTCCCCTATGACATCGTCGGCCTGCAATATCGTCCCCTCGACGGGGCCCTGTCGCAGGCGGATATCGCGTTTGTGAAGGAGCACGGACTCTTTCGCCGTGAGCATGCCTACGCAACGGCCGCGCAGCGGGATGCACAAAACAAACAGATGCAGCGATATCTTGACCAGCTCTTTGCCGGCCGATCATGAGTGAAGAACGGCTCCGCATTTCCATCGTCACGCCCTCGTATAACCAGTCGCAGTTTCTGGAAGACGCGATGCTCTCCGTGCTCGGGCAGACGTACTCCAACGTGGAGTATGTGGTCATCGACGGGGCATCGTCGGACGGGAGCGCTGATATTATCCGTCGACACGCCGGCCGGTTGGCCTATTGGACCAGCGAGCGGGACAAAGGACAGTACGATGCCATCAACAAGGGCTTTAGCCGGACCACCGGTGACATCATGGCCTGGCTCAACAGCGACGACCGATACATGCCGTGGACGCTGTCCGTCGTCGCGGATATTTTCTCCGCACATCCCGAGGTTGACTGGCTGACGAGCGTGCATCCCGTCAGTTGGAACGCGCACGGTCAGGCGGTGGCCGTCGATTTTACGGGAGGCTTCAGCCGTGAGTCATTCGTGCGCGGAAGCAATTTCCCCGTGAAACGTTCTTACGGAAGAAGGTGGATCCAGCAGGAATCTACATTCTGGAGAAGATCGCTGTGGGAACGGGCCGGAGGTCGGTTGGACAATTCATTGCTGATGGCAGCCGACTTTGAATTGTGGGCAAGATTCTTTGACCAGACCGAGCTCGTGGGCGTGCAAGCCCTGTTGGGCGGCTTTCGGTCGCACGGCAACCAGAAGTCTGTCCTCTATCGGGACCGGTACCTGGAGGAGGCTGAACGCGTGCTCCGCGCCAGAGGGCAATGGCCGTTAGGACGGTTGGAGAATCTTGCACGCAACCTGATTTGGAAAGTGTTTCGCCAGTACTCCTTCGCCCCCCTTCCGAAATCCCTGCAATCGCTCATGTTTTCCACCGGAATCTGCTATCCCGCACGCGTGCTGGTTTGGACTGGAAAGGAATGGGAAATCATTACCGGATTCACCGTATAACCGGTATCTTATTTCGGTATGCACATCGTGCAGGTGAATACCGCCGACCAGGCCGGTGGGGCCGAATCGGTGGCCTGGCAGCTCTTTCACGCCTATCGCCGCAGCGGCCATCGCTCGTCCTTGATGGTCGGGTGGAAGCGCAGCGGCGACCCGGACGTGGTCGAATTAACCCATGACGAATTTCGCGGCCCCTGGAGCCGGCGCTGCTCGGCTGCCGCTGTTCGGCTCGGGTCGGCATTGGGACCGTTACGGGGGACCCGGCATCTTCAGTCGGCTCTCCGGCTCATTGTTGGACAACCTCGCCGATGGTACGACCGACAAATGGGGCGGGAGGATTTTGACTTTCCTGGAAGCCAACACCTGGGCGGGGCGCTCAAAGCGGCGCCCGACATTGTTCACTGTCACAATCTTCACGGTGGATGGCTCAAGGACGGCGGCTATTTTGATCTCGCGGCCTTGCCGGTGCTGAGCCACAAGTTTCCAGTCGTGGTCACCCTCCACGACGCCTGGTTGTTGAGTGGACACTGCGCACATTCGTTTGAATGCGAGCGATGGAGAACAGGCTGCGGCGACTGTCCGGATCTGACCATTTACCCGTCAGTCAAGCGGGATGCGACGGCCTACAACTGGCAACGCAAACAAGGCCTCTTTGCAAGAAGCCGGCTCTTCGTGGCGACGCCGTCACGGTGGCTGATGGACAAGGTGGACGGGTCCATGTTGAAGCCCGCTTGCATCGAGCAACAGGTCATCCCCAACGGCGTCGATCTGACGATCTTCGCTCCAGCCGACAAATACCGGGCGCGCGCACAGCTGGGGCTCCCGCACGAGACGAAGATTCTCGTGTTTGCCGCGAATGGCGTGAAACAGAATCTCTGGAAGGATTACCGAACGATGCGTGCGGCACTGGCACGAGTAGCCGCCCTCATGAAGGACCAGCCGGTGCTGTTCGTTGGTTTGGGGGACGGCGAATCGGGAGAGGTCATCGGGTCCGTGCGCATCCAGTTTGTCCCCTATGAGCATGATCAGGCGGCGGTGGCTCGCTACTATCAAGCCGCCGATCTGTACATTCACGCTGCCCGCGCCGAGACGTTTCCGAACACGGTCATTGAAGCCGCCGCCTGCGGCGCACCCGTGGTCGCGACGGCAGTGGGCGGAATTCCGGAACAGGTAATTGACGGACGGACCGGTTTCCTAGTCCCTCCGGGCGACGCCGAGGCCATGGCGCGGCAAATTGTCCGGTTGCTTAAGGAAGAGCACGTCCGGAGATTGATGTCATCGGAGGCGGAAGTCGTCGCGCGGGAACGCTTCGATGTCACGAAGCAAGTGCGAGCCTATCTCAACTGGTATGACTCGATTCTGCTGCGTGCGCCCGACGCTGCAGCGCTCCACCATGCCAACTAAAGTCATGCTATTGGCCGTCGGGCTGGGCGTGGGGGGCACCGAAACCCATATTCTCGAGCTGGCCTCGCGCCTCGACCGCACAAAATATGACGTCATGGTCTGTGCACTCAAGTCTGGTGGATGTGTGGCCGACGATCTCCGAGCACGCGGGGTACGGGTGGTCTCGTTGGGGGGAGTGGGCACGTTCGACATCCGGGTCCTCTTTCGATTGTGGAAAGTGTTGCAGGCCGAGCGGCCAGACGTGATTCAGTCGTTCCTGTTTTGGGCGAATCTGTCGGCCCGCGTATTAGGGCGCCTCTTCAAAGCCGTCCGTGTGGTGTGCTCATATCACGATGAGATCGTGAGCGAAGGGCGGCTGATGAAGGCGATTGACCGCCTGACGTTCCAGTGGTCCCACGCGGTGGTCTGCTGCTCCGAGGCCGTCCGGCAGTCGGTTTCCACCCGGATCGGTGGACGGGTGGCTGATCAGGTGATCATTCCATTTGGCGTCGATCCCCTCCGATTTGCCACGACCGAGTTGGCGACCAGGCGGGAGTTGGGGCTTCGTGAGGGCGGCCAGCTGATCGGAACGGTCTGCCGGCTGGTGGAGCCCAAAAAGGGTCTCAGCGTGCTACTGGACGCAATGACAGTATTGAGGCAGCGGAAGGGCGATCTCCCTTGTCAGTTGTTGATCGTCGGGGATGGTCCTTCCCGACGGCTGCTGGCAGCAATGAGCGAACAGTTGGGCCTGTCGCGTTGCGTCGTCTTCGCCGGCGTCAGGCGAGACATCCAGAGGATCCTCCCGCTGTTGGACGTCTTCGTCCTGCCCTCCCTGTATGAAGGATTCGGCATTGCAATTCTGGAAGCCATGGCCGTCGGAAAACCGGTCGTGGCGACGTCGGTAGGAGGGATTCCGGAATTTGTCGTGCCGGGGGAGACAGGCCTTCTCGTTGAACCTGGAAACGCGGCCGCGTTAGCCGAGGCGATTGCCTGCGTCCTGCACGACCCCGATCGTGCCAAGCGGATGGGACTCAGCGGCCGGTCGCGAGCACAGGCAGGATTTCACATTTCTACGGTGGTCCGAAAGCATGAACAGGTCTATGAGGCTTGTCTGGACACTGTCCACCGGCGGGTTGATCCGAGGATGACACCTGCCGCCGAGTTCGAGTCGGGGGCACTGAAGGCACAGTGATGTCTCTCTTGTTTTTGACATTTGTCCTGTCGTTCGCCCTCGCCCTATACGGCGTGCCTATTGCGCGTCAGGCGGCGTTGAAATACGGCATCGTGGATGCGCCGGACGGGCGGCTCAAACATCAGCAGGAACCCGTGCCGTACTTCGGCGGGTTGGCGATCTATCTGGCCTTCCTCATGAGTCTGGCGTTCACCTTTGAGTTCCGCCATGACGTGCTGGGAATTATTTTGGGCGGGACGATCGTGGTGATGTTGGGACTCATCGACGATTTCGGGGTGCTGACGCCCTGGACCAAGCTGGCCGGTCAACTCCTCGCCGTCTTCGTCTTGATCAAGAGCGGCATCAGAATTGAAATTGCCGCGTTTCCTGAATGGGTGGATCTCTTGCTCACCCTTATCTGGATGATCGGACTGATCAACGCCTTCAACCTGTTGGACATCATGGACGGCTTGTCCGCCGGGATAGGCGCTGTCAGTGCGATCGGATTGTTTATCGCCGCGTGGCTTCAGGGTGACCAGACGATTGCCTTCTTGCTCGCAGCGCTGATCGGCAGTCTTGTGGGATTCTTGAAATACAACTGGAAACCGGCGCGGATCTACATGGGCGATACGGGCGCGATGTTCATCGGTCTGCTGCTGGGCGCCATGGCCATGATCGGAAAATATCCGAGCGATCACCCGCTTTCGCTTCTCACGCCGGTATTCATTCTCGGCATTCCGATTTTCGACACGCTGTTTGTCATGTGGATTCGTTATCAGCGTGGCTTGCCGATCTTTTGGGGCAGTCCGGATCACATTGCCATTCGCTTGCGTCATTGGGGTATGCCGGTTCCGCACATCGTGCTCGTGAGCTATGTGGTGACCGCTGTCGTGGCCGGAATCGGTCTGCTCTTGATGACGGTCGGAGAAGACGTAGCCTGGGCCCTCTGCCTCGGGACGGTGGGAGCGCTGCTGCTCTCGACTGTCCTGTTGAAAAAAATTGACGTCAGGAAGCCGTCGTCCTCACTTGCACCGGCTCATGCGCAGGAAGGCTCGCAAGCCGCATGATTCTCATCGTGGGCGCCGGCCTGGCCGGTCTCAGTACCGCCTATCATCTCTCCAAAACGCCGTACCGGCTCTACGAACGGGAAACGGAAGTGGGAGGGCTTTGTCGTTCCTACCGCAAGGATGGCTTCACCTTCGATTACACGGGCCATCTCCTGCACTTCCGCCAGCCGGAGATCAAGGCGCTGGTCGAGCGGTTATTAGCGGGTAAGCTTCAGAAACACAGCCGAAAATCATTCATCTATTCACATCGGACCTATACAGAGTATCCGTTTCAAGTGAATACGCACGGCCTGCCACCCGAAGTCGTGCGGGACTGTTTGATGGGATTCATCGCCACGCTGACGGCGCCGGCCGCGGCCGTCTCTTCCCATGAGCGCTCCTTCAAACAATGGATATTAGAGAATCTCGGCGAAGGCATGGCCAGGCATTTTATGGTGCCGTTCAACGAAAAGCTTTGGCAGGTGTCGTTGGATGAACTCACGTCCGACTGGGTATCCTGGCTCGTGCCGAAACCGGAACTCAACGATGTGATCAGCGGCGCATTGGGAATCAAGGACAAGGCCTTCGGATACAATCCGTCATTTCAATACCCCGCGACGGACGGCATTCGTGTGCTCCCTGAATCCTTTCTGCCCGGCATCACCGGGCTGCATCAGGGTTGGGAATTGACGGAAGTCGAGACGAAACGGCGTCGGGCGGTGTTCAAGCATCACACAAGCGGCGACAGCCGTACCGAGCACTATGAATCCCTTGTCTCCACGATTCCCGTTCCCGAACTCATGCGCCGCTGCCCGGACATGCCGGCCCATCTGAAAGAAGGTGCGGAGGGCCTGCGCTGGGTGTCCGTGTATAACCTCAACATGGCGGTCGCGCGGGAACAGGTCTCGGACAAGCATTGGCTGTACTTCCCCGAGCCGGAATATCCGTTTTATCGCATCGGCTTTCCCATGAATTTCTCACCCGCCCTGGGACGGGCCGGCTGCAGTTCGATGTACGTGGAAATGTCGCATCGTCCGTCGGAGCAGCACTCGCACGAGGAGCTCTTGTCGCGCGCGCGAAGGGGTATGGAGCGAGCCGGCATCTTGCGGAGCGACGATGAGATCGTCGTGGCCGATGTCAAAGATTTGCGCTACGCGTACGTCTACTTCGACCGGCACCGGGCACGTGCGCTGCCGACGATGCTGGCTGAACTCGAGCGGCGGGGGATCTATTCGATCGGCCGGTATGGTGCCTGGGAGCATACGTCGATGGAGGACGCAATCGGACAGGGCAAACAGTTGGCCGAACGACTCCAAGCCAGAGGGACCCAGCCCGTTTCTGCATAGACCCATCATGGATACGATCTGCCACATTATTACGAAGCTCGAATTAGGTGGCGCGCAGGAAGTCGCGCTGTATGCCGTTTGCCATCTCGATCAAACCAGATTTCGTCCCGTGTTGATGGCCGGTCCCGGAGGTCTGCTGACCGAGGAAGCCCGCCGACTGCCTGGCGTCGAAACGATCATTGTGCCCAGTCTCGGCCGTCGAATCCACGCGATCAGCGATCTCGTGGCCTTCCTGCACCTGCTCCGGCTGTTGCGCCGCGTGAAGCCGGCCATCGTGCATACTCACAGTTCGAAGGCCGGGATCCTCGGCCGCTGGGCTGCCTGGTGCGCCGGAGTTCCTCTCATCCTCCATACGGTACACGGCTTCGGCATCACGCCGGCTCAACCCCGCTGGCTGCAGCAACTCCTCATCCTGGTCGAACGGATCACCGGCTGGATCACCACGCACTGGGTTGTCGTCGCAGCCATCGACGAAGGACGAGGACGGCGGTGGGGCCTGTTTAATGCGAATGTGTCGGTCATCAGGCCTGGCATCGACCCGCGACCGTTTCAACAGCCGCCTGACCCGGCGGCTCGCCGGCGGCTTCGTGAAGAGTTCGGTGCTGGTCCGGATGAGATGCTGGTCGGCACGGTGGCCTGTCTCAAGCCTCAGAAAGCTCCCGAAGACGTGGTTGCCGTCGCAGCGCTGGTCTGCTCCCGCTTGCCGAAAACGAAATTCGTCGTGATCGGAGATGGAGCCCTACGGACCCGTATTCAAGCGCTGATTAATCAACGTGGCTTGCATGAGCGCGTCCGCTTGGCGGGCTGGAGACGCGATGTGGATCGGGCGATGGGAAGCTTCGACGCTCTGCTGCTCACATCGCACTGGGAAGGTCTTCCCAGAGTCATGCTGGAGGCGGCATCGGCAGGGCTGCCGATCGTCGCGACCAAGGTCGGTGGGGTTGAAGAAGCGGTGGTTCATCAGGAGCGTACCCGGCTGTACGAGCCGGGCGACATTGCCGGTCTGGCCGAAGGCGTCGAAATCTTGTTAGAGCGGCGCCGTACAGAGAGGACACCGCCCACGACGCGAAGCCACCAGCTCCCGAAGGAATTTCACATTGAAGAAATGGTCAAGCAATATCAGTCGCTGTATGATAACCTGCTCTCCCAACGACGAGAAAAGCTCTCGCCTCGTTCGTTGAGTCCGGCGTCATCATGATTCGTTGGAGCCACCAGTGAATGTTCCATTGCTGGATCTGAAAGCCCAGTACCGCGCCATCAAAGCTGAGATCCTGGCGGCGATGGAAGCGGTGTGCGATGAGCAAGGCTTCGTGCTGGGACCGAGGGTGGCCGAATTTGAAGCGGCCATGGCGCGATATGTTGGGAGCCGCCATGCGATCGGCTGTGCATCGGGAAGCGATGCATTGTTGTTGGCCTTGATGGCGCTCGGCGTCAAATCCGGCGATGAAGTGATCACCGTGCCATTTACCTTCTTTGCCACGGCGGGAGCCATTTCGCGACTCGGCGCCAAGCCGGTATTCGTCGACATCGACTCGGACTCATTTAATATCGATCCCCACCAAATCGAACGCGCAATCACGGCACGTACCAGAGCGGTAATTCCAGTGCATCTTTTCGGACAATGCGCCGACATGGCCGCTATCAACGAACTTGCCAAGCCACGGGGAATTCGTGTCATTGAAGACGCCTGCCAGGCTATCGGGGCGGCGCAAGATGGCCGTCGTGCCGGCGTCCTTTCTGATGTGGGGTGCTTCAGCTTCTTTCCTACAAAGAATTTGGGCGGCTTCGGCGACGGCGGATTGATGACGACGGACGATGAAGGACTGGCCGGCACGCTCTCAATGCTTCGCGTTCATGGCAGCAGAGTGCGGTATTTGCACGAAGCGGTGGGAATCAACAGCCGGTTGGATGCTCTTCAGGCTGCGGTGCTCCATGTGAAGCTGAAGCATCTCGATCAGTGGACCGAAGGCCGCCGGAGGAATGCGGAACGCTACCAACAGCTGTTCGCACAGGCCCAGTTGCTCGATCGCGTGTTGCTGCCGGTCACCTCGCAAGGAAACTTCCACGTGTACAACCAATACACGGTGAGGGTTCGCCAACGTGATGAGCTCAGGAACTTTTTGAAGGAGAAAGGTATCGGTTCAGAAGTGTATTATCCGCTTCCCATGCACCTGCAGAATTGCTACCACGACCTCGGCCACCATAAAGGATCGTTTCCGGTTTCGGAACGCGCGGCCGAAGAAGTGCTGTCGCTCCCCATCTATGCTGAGCTGACCGACGACCAGCAAGCCTACGTCGTGCAGATGATCAGTGAATTCTATCGACGAGGCTAGCCCTCATGTGTGCCCAGGCCTTGTCCAGCCGCACTCTAGTTAGCGGACGAGCGCAAGTCATCGCCCAATCACGCGTCTGACGGAGGTGTGCATGCGAGTCATGTGGATGATCACGTGCGCCTGTTGTGTCGCATGGACGAGTGCTGATCTTCAGGCGAAAGAGTTGTCACCGCGAGACATTTACGAGCAGGCGTCGCCTGCGGTTGTCATGGTCATGGGCCATTCGGATGGCGGTAAGACCGGAAGCGGTGGAACCGGTTCGATCATCCGGGCAGACGGGTTGGTCCTCACGAACGCGCACGTCGTCGTGGAGGAGCGAACCGGGAAGCCATATCCCTGGCTGTCTGTCTTCCTCAAGCCGCCGCGTGTCACGGGAGACTCGAGAATGGATCTCGCACGGATGCTACGTGCCAAGGTCGTGGCCTTCTCAAGCCCGTTGGATCTGGCGATATTGAAGCTCGAGGAGCCCCCTGCGCCGTTGCCGGTTGTCGCGTTCAGCGAGTCCACGCAAGGCCGAATCGGTGATCGAGTCGTTGCAATCGGCCATCCCGAGCAGGGTGGTCTGTGGACCTTGACGACCGGCGTGATCAGCGCCGAGATGGATAATTTCAATGGGGTGAAGGGCAAACACGTCTTTCAGACCGAGACCGGGTTGAATCGCGGAAACTCAGGCGGGCCTTTGCTGGACAGTGAAGGACGAATGATCGCCGTGAACACGGCCATTGCTCGTGTGGCCACAGACGGTCTTCCGATCACAAGCATCAGTTTTTCTCTCAAGTCCAGTGTGGCGGCGCAATGGCTCAGGGACCAAGGTTTCACCGGCTCAAGAGCCGGAACGACCAAAGTCCCATCCGCCCAAACCAACGCGGCGGCGGGTCTGCAGGCGAAGCCTTTTTCGCAGCCCGAGACAACAACCGCTCAGCCCCCCAATACTAGAGCGCCTGTGGCTCCACCCACGTCCATGAAGCCACGAAGGTCGGCCGAGCCGGTGTCCCCACATCCATACGACCTTGATGCGCTCATCACCGACCGAGCCAGGGCCGAAGCGGATCTGGAAGGGATGATGTCGGAAATGCGTGGAGGGATGAAGGGACGATAGTCGAGAGCGGTCCGCACCGGTCGGAGCCAGATATCCGCACTCGACCGCCGCATACCATTTGGTGACGATCCATCTCGGGCGCTTCAGGTTCATCCAATCAGTCTGGGCGGCAACCTGGGCCGGAAAACGGTTCGAAGGGAGTCTGAGCACAACGGGCGGTGCCGACCGGGTCGGTGGCGCGAACGACGCACCCACTAGTCAGTGACGTCATTGGATTATGTGCATTCCATTCGAAATCTTTCAAAATCTGTTGATGGGCATTCCGACGATCGCCAGACTGGCGGGGCGGCGTCATCACACCGGCCTGAACGCCGATCGTGCGAAGGCTCGCGAAGTACTTGACTTGTATTGCCGGTTCCAGCCTGTTGCCGGAAAGGACATCCTGGAAATCGGACCGGGACACACGCTGGAGGTCTTGGAAGAGGCGTGCGCGTCCGGTGCCAAGAGTTGTACGGCCGTCGATGTGATGGAATATCTGACGGTAGAGCAGGCGGCCCGAAAGGACATCGATTTTCGGTTGTACGATGGGAGGCTCTTGCCCTTTGCCTCCCGGCGATTCGACTGCATCTGGTCTCATACAGTGTTCGAGCACCTTCGCTATCCGGAAATCACGGTGCCGGAGTGTTTCCGAGTGCTACGACCGGGAGGGTCTCTCGTCGCCCATATCGACCTGGGAGACCACACGTATTACGGGTGCCAACCGCCGCCACCGTTACACGAGTTTCATTGTCTACGCTATCCTCCATGGCTATGGAGGCTCATGAGGTGGAACCGCAGTTCTTATGTGAACCGGCTCAGGAAATCAGAATGGAAACGGTTGTTCGAGGCGGCGGGATTCGTCGTACGAGCCGAAGCATCCTCGGTCAACTATGAGATCGATCGCGCACGACCGGCGCTTCCATACTTGCAGAAGTATTGCCATGATGATGCCGTGACCCAGGTACTGACGGTGTGGCTCGAAAAACCGGCAACGGTTTGTCCTAGCTCGTGATTGCTCCTTCCGAGGCCGAGGACACATGCCGCGCGTACTTGGCCATGACGCCTGACGTATAGCGTGGAACCGGCTGCTTCACTTTCTTGAGACGAGCCTTGATCTCTTTGGCCGGGAGTTCGAGGTTCAGCTGACGTTTGGGAATATCGAAGACAATCATGTCGCCGGTTTTGACCGCGGCAATTGGTCCCCCTCTGACCGCTTCGGGAGCGACATGGCCGGCCATGAGACCATGGGTGGCCCCCGAAAATCGACCGTCGGTCAAGAGCGCAACGGAGTCCCCCAGGCCCGCTCCAACGATCGAGGCGGTAACGCCCAACATCTCCCGCATGCCCGGCCCGCCTGACGGTCCCTCATAACGGATGACCACGACATCGCCGGACTTAATCTGACCGGCTTTCACGGCGACGAAGGCATCTTCTTCACGGTCGAACACTTTGGCCGGTCCGCGGAACTGCATCATCGAATGGCCGGCGACTTTGACGACGCAGCCTTCTGGCGCGAGGTTCCCCTTGAGAATCACCAATCCGCCCGTGGACTTGATCGGATCTGACAGCGGCCTCAAGACTCGTTGCCCCGCCGTTTCGATCGCTTCCTTCGCCTCTTCTCCGATGGTCCGCCCGCTCACGGTCGGTTGGTTCGCATGGAGCAGGCCGGCGCCGACCAAGCGCTTCGCTACCAAGGTCGTCCCGCCGGCCGCGTACAGGTCTGCCGCGGCAAACCTTCCGCCGGGCTTCAAATCGGCCAGGAGTGGCACCTTGCGATTGACCCTGTCGAAATCGTCGATGTTGAGTTTGATGCCGGCTTCATAGGCGATGGCCAGCAGATGCAACACGGCATTCGTTGAGCCTCCGGTCGTGGCCACTGCTGCGATCGCATTCTCCAACGCCTTGCGGGTGATGATCTGTCGAGGCCTCAGGTCCCGTTTCAAGAGATCCATGACCATCTTGCCACACTCGAAGGCCACGTCGTCCTTGCGTTTGTCCATCGCCGGAACGCCATTGCGTCCCATCGGGGACATGCCGAGAAATTCAAACGCGATCGCCATGGTGTTGGCTGTGAACTGGCCGCCGCAGGCGCCGGGACCCGGGCAGGCGTGGTCTTCGAGATCTTTCAATTCGGCGTTCGTCATCTTGCCTGATGCATGTTTCCCGACGGCTTCAAACACATCCTGGATCGTCACGTCATGGCCCTGAAATTGTCCCGGCATGATCGAGCCGCCGTACAGCATCAGCGACGGCACGTTGAGTCGTGCGAGCGCCATCACCGTTCCCGGAATGGTTTTGTCGCAGCCTGAAAGCGCCACAACGCCGTCAAACAGATGACCTCGTGCCACCAGCTCAATCGAGTCGGCGATGACTTCACGGCTGATCAGCGACGTCTTCATGCCTTCCGTACCCATCGAAATGCCGTCCGAGATGGCAATCGTGTTGTACTCGATCGGCGTGCCGCCGGCAGCCCTGATGCCCGCTTTCACCCGCTCAGACAGGCGACGAAGGTGAAAGTTGCAGGGCATGACTTCAATCCAGGTGTTGGCGACGCCGATCAGAGGACGTGAAAGGTCTTCGTCCGTGAAGCCGACGGCTTTGAGCATGGCGCGGGCTGGTGCCCTCCCGGGGCCTTCGAGCAGGTCGCGACTGTTCAGTTTTACATCCTTCCGCATGACATCCTCTTGCAGGCTGCTGAAAATGACCCTGTTCTCACCGACCCACCATAGCTGACGTTTTCATCCATCCACCCTCCGATTGCGAGTCAATTGAAAACCTGGGACACGCTCTGACCAAGCTGTTGTTTTGAGTAGTGTGAACCTCTCAACATTCCATGCCTCCGCACGCCTCGCGGTCCTCTCTCCTTGCGGGCGATCGCAGAACGAACGTCTTTGCCCTTGGGGGCTGGGCGGGTGAAAGATTCGGCATCTTGATCAGCCTGAGGACGAGCGCAAACTGCTTTACTTCTTTTTCATCTTCTGTTCGTGTTTTTCTTTCTTCGCTTCCGTGTCGATGACGGTTCCGGTCGCGGCGTCGATGTGAACTTCGGTGACGGTTCCATCTGCGCCAAACACTTCCACTTCCCAGACGGGCTTCCCATGCTTCTTTTCGAGCTCGGCTTCCACGACGGTGCCGGGAACTTTCTCACTGGCGGTCTTGATCGCCTGTTCGGCGGTCACCTTCGCATCCTTCACGAGATCGGCGATCTTGCCTTCCTTGTCGTCCCCCCACGCCCACGTGCCGATCAGGAGCATGCCGATCGTCAATAGACCGGTCCATCCATATCCACGCATGGGTATCTCTCCTTGTGACAAATGGTTATTGGCCCTTCGTGTCTGAGGGAGGCATGGAGGCACCGCCTTTGTGCGGATTGGCCTGCATGGCGCCGCCGTGCGGATTCATCATGCCGCTGCCGTGGCCTCTGCTGCCGCCCTCTCTATGCTGTTGCATGACCTTCTCGTGCTCGGCCTTCTCCTTGGACCGCTGCTCAGGCGTCAGCAGCGCCAGTACCTCACGGCGTGTTTTGATCGAGGTCATGCGTAAGGCCACTTGCATGTCTTCGCTCTGCTTCAACTTGGCCTCGATCTGGCCGAGATCTGTTTTTTCTTCGTCGGTAAGAGCTTTGAGCTCTCGCTCCGCGACCTGGATATCCGCTTCTGTTTTGATACGGGTCTTGTCGAGGTTGAGCTGGATGTCCTTGAGCTTCGCGACCTGCTCGGAGCTGAGGCCGATGTCTTTCTCGTGTTTGAGCAGATGGCGGATTAAATGGCCGGTGCTGCTGTGCATCATGCCTATCCCATGACTGCCCATCGAGCCGTGGCCGCGGCCCCCGTATCCGTCTTTTCCGCCGCCATGGCCGTACCCCGGTTCATTGGCCCAGACACCGGCGCTTCCCATGGCCATGGTGAACGTTCCGGCCAATATCAGTGCCGACAGTCTCTGCGACTCCTTCTTCATGCAACCCTCCTTCGGTTGGACGTCCTATGGTTTCTCGTCATGTCACGACATTATCGCACATACAAACCGCCGTCGCCCTTCAGCCCGTTAAACAGGAACTGAACGGCCAAGGCGGCGAGTAGCAAGCCCATCAAGCGCGTGATGATCTTTTCAGCCAGCGGGCTCATCCACTTGGCTCCGGATGCGCCGAGAGCCAGGATCGCGTAGCTTGCCAGACCGACCAACGCAACGCAAGCCAGCAGAATGCCTCGATAAAGCCATGACGCCGCTTGTGCATCCAAGAGTATTATGGTCGAGATGGCGGCCGGCCCCGCCAACATCGGTATGGCGAGGGGAGTAATGGCGATGTCGTCTTTGGCGGCGCCCTCCGCCGTTTCGGCGGCGGTTTCGACCACCGCAGAACGTTGCGCCCGAAGCATGTCCAAGGCCACAAGCAGCAACACGAGCGCTCCGGCGACTTGGAGCGCGGCAAGTGTGATTCCAAGAAGGGAAAACAACCACTGGCCGGTGAGCGCAAAACCGCCCAAAATCATCACGGCGACAAGACACGCGACACGCGCCATGCGCAGACGCTGAACGAGTGTGTAGCGCGTCGTCATGGCGAGAAAGGCGGGAACGGTTGCGAGGGGATCGACGATGACGAAAAGGGAGCTGAAGGCCAGCACGCCGTATTCGGTCGGGGTCATGCGGTCATCGCATTCGTGTTTGCCTGAGGACCTCGGCACGGGGATCCGGATATTGGCCTCGTGCCAATCGCTGGTAGAGGGTCTGCTCTTCTTCGGTCACTGCCGGCGGGACGACAATCTGAAGGTTTAAGAAGAGATCGCCTCGACCTCCTCCAGCTGACGGAAGACCCTTGTCTTTGAGCCGTAACTTGCTT
>DASTJX010000357.1:0-8099 GCA_035716265.1 Nitrospira sp. | reverse complement strand
AAGTGGGGTGGCGGGCCGGCCGGATTTAACTCAATGATGATGAGGCTGGTTGCGTCTGACCGAAAAGCCTGATTTGCTGATCGTGAGACGCGATGTGAGCCCGATCTATGTCGAAGGAAACCATCGAGACGCTCGTAGCAGAGTTGGTCCATGAAGAGGACTGGCGGCGCATGCGCGCGACGGCTGCCTGCTTGGCCGGAGGTCCGAGAGCCGTACAGGCGTTGATCGAGGTCCTACGTTCAGGAACGTCCGATCTTAAACGCGAAGCCGCCGCCATGTTGGCACGAATCAAGGATCCCCATGCGGGCGTCGCGTTGGTCGGGTTGCTTGAAGACCAAGATGAAGGCGTCCGCCGGGCGGGCGCCACGGCATTAGAGCAGATGGCTGGGGTGCTCGACCCAGACACGGCTGCTGCCTTGGTCGCATTGCTCCCAAAGACGGCCGAGGGAGACACTCGCAGGCTCTTGTCGCATCTGGTCGGAGCGATCCCGACGGCAGTCGCTCCACTATGCGAGATGATGAAGCAGGGGGATCCCGAAGCGCAAATCACGGCTGCGACCATGCTTGATCATTTGCTGGATCCCCGATCCGTCGACGCATTCATTGACGCGATGGCGCAGCCTGCAGTCCGGGACATGGCCGTCGGGACCCTGAAGAAGCTAGGGGCCATTCGAGAGCGCATTGATGACTCCTTCAACGCGTTGCGCGATGTGGAAGGTGCCAGTGAACGTGAAGAGGCCCGTATGACCACCGTAGTCGACCTGCTTGGAATCGGCCGTCCGAGTGTTGAAATTTTGATCGAATACCTGGAGGACGACGATTGGCTGGTGCGCGAAGCGGCAGCGGACCTCCTCGGGAAGATCGCGGATGTACGCGCAGTGGCACCCTTGATGAAGCGTCTGGAGCACGACAAGGACACGGGGGTCAAGGAACTCGCGATTAAAGCGCTCGGATTGATCGGCGATGCCCGCCCCACGCGACTGTACCTGGAGGCGATTCCGATTCGGCCGTTACGTGTGTATGCAATGGAGGCCCTGGCGAAGATCAAGGATGTCGAAGTTCTACGCCCTGACAAAGAACTGTTCGACCGACTGCGCACTGATCGTGACGGGTTAGTGGCGTACAATGCCGGATTGATTGCCGATAAGCTGGAAGCGATAGACAGCGCCCATGCAATCAGCCGGGAGGGACATAGCGATGAGTGACGAAGGACAGTCAGAACGGGTCGAGCAATTGATCGGCGCATTGCGTGATGATAACGAAGCGCTCCGCGACCATGCCATCGCAAGCCTGAGCCAGTTAGGCGAGGAAGCGATTGGCCCATTGATCGGCTTGATGGCCGACGAAGATGTCCTGATCCGGGAAGCAGCCACAGTCGCGGTGGTCAGGATGGGGCCTTCCGTCGTAGACCGCTTGATCGAAGCGATCGGAGATGACGAATGGGCCATTCGAGAGCAAGCGGCGTCCGGCTTGGGAAAGCTCAAAGATCCTCGGGGTGTGGAACCGTTGGTGAACGCCCTCAAGGACAAGGACGGAGCGGTACGCACTGCCGCCGTTTGGGCGCTCGAGCGGATCGGTGATGCTCGGGCGGTCCCCGGGTTGGTTGACGCCTTGACGGACGGCACGGTTCGCGAAGATGTCGCACGCGTCCTCAAGAAAATCGGCGATGCGAGGGCGGTGGACGCCTTGATCGACGGCTTGCTGGGAAACAATTGGATGGTCAGGCGACATGCGGCGGAAGCCTTGGGGAAGATCGGTGACGCTCGTGGCATCGAGCCGTTGATTAGTTCTCTCGGGGACGAAGATTGGCTGGTTCGTCGCAACGCGGCCGAATCCCTTGCCAGGTTGGGAGCGAAGCAGGCGATTGATCCCTTACTGCCATTACTGGAAGACGAGAATACGATGGTGCAGGAAACGGTCGAAGGGGTTCTGGCAAGCCTGGGATGGAAACAAGGGGACCAATAACATTATTCCGGATGTCAATATAAAGGATAGAGAACATGGCAGATGAAGCTCCCGTAAAACTGATTCAAATCGGCCCGAAGGGCGGGCCGAAGAAAGACGGCTTCAACCTCGTCACTGAACGTGTGGTAGCCGTCAATCCCGAGGCCAGACAGGTCGAAGTCGAGCTCCTGGCCTATGACGGCAAAACCGTCGTGCTCGATGTCGACGAGGCGGCACTCGAAGAACTTAAGCGGCTCAAGACCGGCGACGGCGCGACGATCCGCGTGGTCGAAGAGGGCGGCAAGCGAATTGCCATGAGCTTCAGGATCCGGGCCAAAGATCCTGATGCTGCGAAGGCTGACGCCATGCTTCTGGACCTGAAGGACAGCCATTGGCTTAATAGAAAATATGCGGCGGAAGTCTTGGGCGAACTTCGAGAACCCCGCGCCGTCCGTCCCCTCGTCGACGCGCTGAACGACGAAGTGGGCGATGTCAGGCAGCGGGCCTACGATTCATTGATCAAGATCGGCGGAGTGGCGGTTCCGACACTCGTCCCATTGCTGGTGTCCGAGGAGGATGAGTTGCGACAGTCGGCGACGGAGATCATCAGAAAGATCGGCAAGCCGGCGGTTGAGCCGCTCGCCACTGCGCTCGCAGAAGCGGATGATCGGTTGAAGGGTCGTGTCCTGAAAGTTCTGGACCGGATGGGCTATAAGCCGAAGGCCAAAGACGCGGTGAAAGCTGAAACGCCTCGACTCACCCAGTCGCCGGGCTAGCCGGGATTTTTGGTCGGACGTCCGACAGAGACATGGCGGAAGCCGAATTGAGTCACGCGACTGGATTCATAGACATTGCGTAGGTCGATCAAGATCGGCCGGCGCATGACCGATTTGAGCTTATCGAAGTCGAGATTCCGGAACTCATTCCATTCCGTCATCAGGACCAGGGCATCGGCACTGCGTGCGGTCTCATAGGCATCCTGACAAGGCGTGATCCGAGGCAACAGCTTGGATCCTTCCTCGAGGGCAGCGGGATCATAAGCGCGAACGGTGACTCCATGATCCATGAGCGTCTGAGCGATGGAAAGCGCCGGCGCTTCACGCAGGTCGTTCGTATTGGGTTTGAAGGATAAACCCAAAAATCCCACCGTCGTTCCGTCTAATCCGCCAAGCGCTTCTCTGATCTTGTCCACCATGCGAACCCGTTGCTCTGCATTGACGGTTGCCGCAGCACCGGCGATTTGCATAGGGTAGCCGGCTTTCTCGCCCATTTGAACGAGGGCGGCAAGATCTTTTGGAAAGCAAGACCCGCCAAATCCAGGACCGGCATGAAGAAATTTGGACCCGATTCGCTGGTCCAGGCCCATTCCCTTGGCTACGGTTTGAACATCGGCTCCGACCCGCTCACAGAGTGTCGCAATCTCGTTGATAAAGGAGACTTTGGTCGCGAGGAATGCGTTCGAGGCATATTTGATCATTTCTGCCGTGGCCACATCGGTGACGACGAACGGAGTCTCAATCAGGTAGAGCGGGCGATAGAGATCTTTCATCAGTGCAACGGCACGCTCACTGTCCGATCCAATCACGACGCGGTTTGGCCTCATAAAGTCTTCGATCGCTGAGCCTTCGCGCAGAAATTCCGGATTCGATACGACGTCGAACGCCACCTTCCTGGCCTGCGCACTCGCGATGACATGTTGCAAGAACGCGCCTGTGCCTACGGGAACCGTCGATTTTGTGACGACCACTTTGTAGGAGGCCATCTTCCCCGCAATTCCGCGTCCAACTTCTTCAACGAACGAGAGATCGGCCGACCCGTCCTTCTTGGGAGGTGTTCCGACGGCGATAAAAATCACTTCGCCGTGGTCAACTGCCCTCGTAAGTTCGGCCGTAAAATTGAGGCGGCCTTGGCCGATGCCTTTCGAGACCAGCTCGGTAATACCGGGTTCATAGAACGGGACGTCCCCTTTCTCGAGGCGTGCGATGCGTTTCGCATCGTTGTCCATGCACAGCACGTTGACGCCGAATTCGGCGAAACAGGCGCCCGTGACCAATCCGACATACCCGGTTCCGATGACACTGATCTGCATACGTCCTTACCTCCTCCATTGCAATGGACCAGCGCAGTATACTCTGGGCCGTGGCCGCGGGCAAAGAGGATTCATGTATGGCTGCAGACACATGCACAGGCACGCTTCGTTGACAGCATCGAGACACGGTGGCTACTATGAGCGCCCCTCGCGTCACATGCACAACAAGCGGCCGTCCGAAGACCATTTATGAAATCTTGTTTTTCTGCATGACCCACCACTTGCCAGTGCACCATCCTCGTTGGTTCCTCTTCCTCACCGCCTTCCTCACGGGTGCCGTGGTCATGGCGCTGGAAATTCTGGGTAGCCGGCTGCTGGCTCCTGTTTTCGGCAACTCGCTCTTTGTGTGGGGGGCTCTCATCGGAGTCATTCTTGCGGCTATGAGCAGCGGATACGCCTTCGGGGGTTGGATTTCCGATCGTCTCCCGGGAGGCCACGTGCTCGCGGGCCTTCTTCTGTTTTCCGGAGCGTGGACGTTTCTCATCGCATGGGCGAGCCAGCCAATTCTGTTCAAGGTGGCGGGTGTCATCGAAGATCCCCGGTGGGGACCGTGTCTTGCGGCCACTGTCTTGCTCGCCCCACCGGCATTCGGGTTAAGCGGCGTATTGCCGGCGATGCTCCGACTCGCCGTCTCCGATTTGAGCTATCTCGGGCGACATACCGGCAGGATGATCGCGCTGTCGACAGTCGGAAGTCTGGCGGGCACCTGGGGAACGGCTTTTTTTTTCCTGTCATGGATCGGCAGCCAGGCCATGGTCGCTTGGCTCGGTCTGATGCAGACGGGACTGGGATTATGGTGGCTGCTTAAAGGAACGGCAGCCAAACGAGTGACGGTGGTCTTCTTCGCGACGCTCATCGGAGGGCTGGCAGTCGGCGCGTGGTCTCCCATCCACATGCTGAAGCCGCCGGTCTATCAAGAAGACAGTCCCTATCAACAAGTCAGAATTCGCGAAGATGATCTGTTTCGCTATCTCGTCCTCGACCGAACATTTCATGCCGTGATGTGGAAAGCCGATCCGGTCACGCTGTTTCTGCCGTATAGCCAGCTCATGGTGTCATCCCTGGCTCTCGTGCCTGATGCCAAGCGGGCGTTGGTTCTGGGCCATGGCGGCGGATCCTTTGCGAAGTGGCTGGCCCGGTATTGGCCTGAGTTGGACCTGGATGTGGTCGAATTTGATCCCGTGGTCGTCAGAATGGCCGAAGACTATTTTTCCTACCGTCCTCCTTCCCGGCACCATGTGTACGTTCGTGACGCCAGAGCTTACTTGAACGGGACCAATGAAACCTACGATCTCATCTGGGTCGATGCGTTCGCTCGGCACCTCGTCCCCTTTCATCTGACCACTCAAGAATTTTTTTCAGACTTGCGAAAGCGTCTGACGCCGAAGGGCGTCGTCGTCGTCAATCTGGCGGCATCAGGGAACAGGGGCGATCTCGGAAGAGCCAAAGCGGTGGTGCAAACGATGAAGCAATCCTTCCCCGTCATCGAAACCTATGGGGTCAAAGGACCATGGCCCTCGAAATCACATGCTGAGAATCTTTTGTTCTTTGGCGGCGAGCCCGTCGAACACAGTACCGAATTTGAATTTGCCGCCAAGGTTGTTGCTTTGGTCGAACGTCAGCGCCTTCCCACAGAGGCGATCGCCTTGTTGTCGACTCGTCGTCCTGATCCCTGGCAAGCAGGCACGGTGTTAACCGATGACTATGCCCCTTATGATCTGCTCATCGGATCGGAAACGGAGGGCGATCGGCCCACAGCCGATCGTTAGCAAGATATTGATTTTACACCGGTAGTCTTGTTGACAAGTGTGACCGGATGACAGGCCTGCCGACCCGACTTCGTACCATTGACCATGTTGCTTCCGATTTCGAGCCTGTGCTATAAGGTTGCCTCTCAATTTAGAGTACCGGAGTGGGCGTAGATAACGCGGATCGGCTCAGCGGGTGTCGGAAGGGTCAAGGCTACCTGATCGTGGCGGTAGTTATTTACCAACCTAATCACATCTCTTCTTCTTTTTAAGGAGGTAGGTCATGGGCAAGACGATGTTATGGGTCTTTTTCGGCCTCATAATGGTCATTGCAGGCGCGTCTTCAGCGCTGGCGCACCAGGCCGGCGGAGTCGAAGTCGGCGATTTGGAGAGCGGATCGGTAGTCGGGCAACCGTTCAAGGAACTCGACGTGGACGCTGAGCTGTATGCTATTGAAATTGGCAACCTCAAGACGTGGTATCCCCCGATGACCGCCATCGACTTCAAAGTGCGGGCCGGGCGTCCGGTTGTCATTAAGGTGACCAACAGTTCGACGGCAGAGCATGGCTTTTTGCTGACGGCAGAAGAGACGCAGTCGGCTCCCACCGTGTTGAAGGCACAGTTGGTGTTAAAGCCCGGTGAGACCAAGTATGTTGGTATTCCAACCAGCGACCTGTTCTATGCGACGACCGGCAATACGTTGCGGTATCGCTGCCATCTGCATCCTGCACACGTGGGTGGCAAGCTACTGATGATCAAGTAGTGGTCGAAAGCAGAGATGACTAACGCCCCCGCAGCTTTCACGGCTGAGGGGGCGTTGGTGTTTTATCACGCTTCTTCTGTCCCGCAGTCTGCAGCAGGCTCAAGCGGGACGTTTTGGCTCCCCTTCAGTTCCCCGGCCACGATCAAGAGAAGAAATCGACTCAATGTCGGCTCCGTATCTCGCCGTTCTTTCACGATGGCCTGGACGTCGACGATCATTTCATCTCCATCCCATTGCGTTTGATTAATGACCCAGTAATGACTGGCCGCATCGGGGAACTGTCGAACGACAAATTTTTCGACGATGCTTCCGACGTCTCCGGTGCTAGCTTGGGACGGCCAGGTGTAGAAAAACGACCATAAGAGGGTGCCGAGTAGAATCCATCGAAGGCGCATAGGTTACCTCGCGCTTGAGGGGAATTGATCGGCTCCAGTGGACCAGGTGGGGCGATGAGGAGCCGGATGCGGGATGTCGAGTGATTGTACTGCGAGAGCGGGAACAAAGCTACCAAAAGCGCAGGAGCCTCGTTGTCAAGAACAGGCACGAGCCTGCTTCTCCCAGAAGAAGCAGGCTCGTATCCGGTGGAGGTACCAGCAAATCAGTTCCGAACGCCGCTCCAGACCTTGGCGGCATCAATGGCTTTATCGGGATTCAGTTTCTTGGCCTTCTCAAGCAGAACGTCCGTCGTCTCGGGATAGGCGGGATCAGCAATACAGCAATTATCCACAGGGCACACAGCGGCGCACTGCGGTTCGTCAAAATGACCGACGCACTCGGTGCAGCGGTCATGGGTGATCACATAGATGTTATCGCCCACTCCTTGCCCATCGCCGACATGGTTGCCCTTCGTTTCGGCATCGCTGCGAGTTTCAAAAATCGCTTCGTTCGGACATTCGGGCAGGCAGGCTCCACAGGAGATACATTCGTCGGTAATCAGCAGTGCCATGACCCTCGCCTCCTTCTCACTACAGCTGCAAACCAGGTTGACAAGATTCCGGACGCCACGACATAGTGCGTACGTTAATAAGGCGTCATTTTAGTCTGCGTCTCTTTTCCAAGTCAACAGAACGGCGTCTGAACAGAAGGCCTAGAACCTCTGTTATCATGGGCCTTTGGGCCCAAGTTGCGCTTGCCCGATGGAGACTCTGTGATGGCGACCTCCGCCCCGCGAGAACAGAAAAAAAAGCGGATCATTTTGATGATCCTGCTTGCCGTGCTGCTTATGAGTGTCTCCACGTTCCTCGTGCAGCGGGACGATGCGAAAACCATCATTGTGACCTTTCCCAACGGCATCCAGATCGAGGCAGAAGTCGCTGATACCCCCGAGAAGTTGCTTTTCGGACTGGCATTTCAGGACGCATTGCCCTCGAATGGAGGAATGATCTATATCTTTGAGTCCACAGGACATCATCGCGTGACGACCAAAGCATACCGCTTTCCTGTCGACATGATATGGGTCGACGAAAGTCGTCACATCGTCTCGGTAACGGAAAATGTCCAGCCCTGCGAACAGGGGACTTGTCCATGGCATGGGTCGACATCCGAAGCCGTGCGG
>DASTJX010000356.1:0-6421 GCA_035716265.1 Nitrospira sp. | reverse complement strand
TTGAGTCTGCTGCCTGCACGTCCGGCACTGGCGCTCGCGCGATTAGAGCCCTATGGGATGATGATCCTGGTCGGACTGCTCGTCTTTGACCGGGAACTCCGCGTCATCCATACCCTGACCAGTACATTCGCGTCGGGGCTTTCAGGTACAATTCTGTCGACGGCGATCGGGTTCAGTGCAGGAGCCTCCCCATGACAAGCCGACCGAAACGAGTGTTAAGTGGCATGCAGCCCAGCGGGCTCATGCATCTTGGCAATTACCTCGGCGCTCTTCAGAACTGGAAGCACCTCCAAGCTGAATACGAGTGTTATTTCTTCGTCGCAGATTGGCATGCACTCTCGACGAATTATGCCGACACCTCCCGGATCAGGCAATTTGTGCGCGAGCTCCTCATCGACTGGTTGGCAGCCGGCATCGATCCCAACCGGTCGATCGTCTTCATTCAGTCGCGTGTGCCCGAACACGCCATTCTGCACCTGTTGTTTTCCATGATCATTCCGGTGTCATGGCTTGAGCGCAATCCGACGTACAAGGAGAAACAGGAAGAAATCAAGGAAAAGGATCTTACGACTTACGGCTTTCTCGGCTATCCGGTGCTGCAAGCGGCCGATATTCTCCTGTACAAACCCGATTTCGTCCCCGTGGGAAAAGACCAGCTCCCTCACCTGGAGCTGACGCGGGAAGTGGCGAGACGATTCAACGATCTCTACAAACAGCACATATTTCCCGAGCCCAAGGAACATCTGACCAAGTTTCCCAAAGTGCCGGGCACTGACGGCAGAAAAATGAGCAAGAGCTACGGCAACACCATCAACCTGTCCGACAGTGAACCGGTCGTTCGGCAGAAATTGAAGACCATGGTGACCGACCCCGCTCGCGTCCGACGGATGGACCCTGGAAATCCAGAGCTTTGCCCCGTTTTCGACTTTCACAACATGTTCTCACCGCTGCCGATCATCGAGCAGGTGAATCGGGAATGCCGCACGGCGGAAATCGGCTGCATTGATTGCAAGAAACTGGTTGCGGATCGAGTGGTGGAAACCCTGGCGCCTATATGGGACGCCCGGGCGGCTCTTCTCAAGAATCCGTCCGGAATCGAAGACATCGTTCAAGCAGGCAGCCAAAAGGCCGGCACCGTCGCAAAGGCCACACTGCACGAGGTCACAGAGGCGATGAAGATTTAAGAGACTGAGCATGGAGTCAAAAGGAGGGAAGCAGCTCAGCATGGCCATCGTATTGTGGCAACTCACCGGAAGCCTCGCCTGGGCGGTGGATCCACCCTGCGATGCCTTCCCGCCTGCAAAGCAACACCGCTGCGTGGAGATCTGGAAGGATCTGTACAACGAGGACGGCCCGGCGATTGCACAGTTTGGACTTGACCAATTGAAGCGCCGTGAAGAGGGGAAGATTACCGCTCAGCAGCATCTCGCCCAAAACATGGACTTCATCAAACAGGCAACGGATAGACGGCTCGCGCGGTTGAACGAGCGCATGGCGAAGGAGTGAGCGCAGTCGCCTTATCCCTTCGTCGTGAGGTAACGGCGGCGGCGGAGGCTACCCGAGTGTCAGAGATCCTGCGGCTTCGGTTCCTGGGGAACGACGCCCGCCGAGTTCAAGAGATCCCGTCCCACAATAATCGGCGCCTTGAAGTGAATGGCCAGTGCGATGGAATCCGAAGAGCGGCTGTCAAACACTTTGACGTCGCCCTGGAACGACACGCTCAGCGCTCCATAATAGGTGCCGCCCTTCAAGGTAATCACCGATTGGGTCACCTTCGCTCCGAACGTTTCAAGAATGCTATGCATGAGATCATGAGACAAGGGTCGGTGCAACTGCTCCCCGTTTAATGCGCCCTGAATGGAGACCGCAACGGTGAGATCGACGAAGATGGGAATCGTTTTTCCTTCGGCCTGCAAAAGCACCACCGGTCCATGGTCGGAAATGCGCACCTTCACGTCGGCGATTGTGACCTGATCCGATTGTGCTCCCGGGCCCGCCTCGGCGTGCACGACGGGTGGCCCCCATGCAAAGGAGAACACCAATACCGCCAGCCATCGAGCACTCGTCCCCATAGCCACCTCCTCATCCGTTCAGGCGCGAACGAATTGGTTCCTGTCTTTCTCCCATCCGATCTCCGTTTCGGGCCCATGTCCGGTCACGACGGCCGTCGCGTCCCCGAGCGTGTACAACCGTTCAAGAATCGAGCGCTCGATCGCATGAAAATCGCCGCCCCACAGATCGGTCCGTCCGATGCTGCCGCGAAAGAGCGTATCTCCCGTCAGCACGACACTCGCGGCCGGGAGGTGAAAGCTCATGGATCCCGGTGTATGCCCTGGCGTGTGAAGGGCAATGGCGCTGACCTGCCCGATTTGGATTTTTTCTTCGTCTGTCAGCCAATAATCCGGGGGTGGAACCGGAACATAGGGAACACCGAACGCCCGGCATTGGAGTTCGAGCATGTCCCACAAGTCGCGATCGTCTTCGTGCAAGCACAATGTCGCAGCCGTACCCTTTTTCATCTCGCCGGACGCCAAAAAGTGGTCAAAATGGGCATGCGTGTGGAGGATCTTCGTCACCGTCAATCCGAGGTCCTGCACCTCACGAAGAATCCGTTCGGCCGCGCCCCCGGGATCCACGACAACCGCCTGTTTGGTCACCGGGTCGCCAAGGATCGTGCAATTGCAGCCGAGCGGCGGAACGGCAAAGGTCTTGCGGATGAGTTCTGCCATCACATAGGACTCTTTAAGTATGCTAACGCGCAGCCCGTTCGGCTGCAACTGGCGGGAGGCCCTTCGCGTAACAGGCGGCGGCAGTCAAGGAGAGGCGGCCGTCACTGAAGCCGACCCGCCCAGACCAATTCGCTGTCGAAGATGCGCCATTGTGCTCCGGACCGATTGAGCCAGACCGCAAAACCGGCTCCAGCTCCAGTCGGTCTGTTGTATTCGACATAGATCAGGGCCTGCTCACGGCCGAACGTATAAGCGACCCGTGAGAAGGCCAGCCGGTCGATGACAGCCGGCGGTTCCTCAAGCGGCTCTTCTTGAATGGGGCGAGGACTGCTCTTCGATACAAGGATCGACGGCATAGATGTTTCCTGTTGCTCGGCTCCGTCTCCAGAGACGAACCGATATCGCGTCCCGAATCCAAAACGCTTATCGAGCTTCGAAGGCGTCTGGTTTTTGAGGAGGAAGTCACGCATGAGCTCCCCCGGTAGACGACCATCGAAAATCTCATATTGATGAAACGTTTCCAGTCTCAGAGGACCCTGTTGCTCCGGGTGCAATCGTGTCAGTGTTGCCCGTTCGAGCACGACAAGTTTCGTTTCCGGGGTGAGAAATTTTTCGTCGACGATGAGATCATACAGCGCATAATCGTCGGCAGGTATGGCGGCAGGAGTGTCAAGTCCTGTCTCAGCCGGCGTTGGAGATGCAGCGCCCATGGACAGGGCACAAGTGAGCGCCAGGAGGCTCACACCTGTGATAAAAGCTCGCATGGACGAGAATAGCCTGCCACCAGGAATGGGTCAATCAGCGAGAATGTGAATTGACCATGGACAAGAGACCTCGAAGCATGGATAATCCGTCCATCCATGTGGTGTTGTCGACATCGCTCGATTCCCCTCACTATTGTCTTGATGACTTTCTTGCCCCTGTCCGGGTGTAAACCGGATGAATCTCCTTTTAGGACTGAGAACGACCTACTCAAGAAGCAACTCGCCCGGCAGGAGTCCCTGGTGACCTCGTTGCAAGACGGGAACAAGGTCATGCAGCAACAGATCGACCTCCTGAATCAGGAGATCCGTGACGCTAAGAAGGCGGCAGAAAGCGCCAAAGCTGAAGCTAAAGGCGCAGCCGAACAGCTCGACAAACAGCTGATTCAGGCGCGCAAACTGACGGCAGACATCAAGAAGACGGCTATCGAGCAGGCCGCCCAAAGTATTCAACTGGAACAAAAGGGCGCGCAATTTGAAGATCTTCCGCGGCCATTGAACGCCGTCACGAAAACCGTCGAGGAAGCGCTGGCGCGCAACGGCTACCAGGTGAAAGTCAGTATCAAAGCCGATCAGAAGGCCGTGATCGTCACCGACCGCAAGATCTCGAATCCGGTTTCGCTCGAGGTGGCCGGCTTTCGAAATCAATATGTGATCGCCGTCCAAGCACAGCCCTTAAACGTCACCCGTTTGAGCGTCAAGGCCGAATTTGAGAAGCTGGCGCAGGGCGGGCGGATCTTGAGCGTCAGTGCGGAAGAAACGGCAGAAATCGAACGTCGACTTATCGGCGAAGTCAGCAAAGCCCTCTCCGCCCCCAGCAAGACCTGATGCGCCGGGTTCTCGTGTGGCCGGCGGCATCTGTCTTGTTGCTCATCTGCATCAGCGAAAGCCAAGCCGCCATCGGGCACAAGCCTTCCCCGCAACTGGCCGGCCATCTCGCCTCGATTGCCAGGCTCGCGCAGTCCCCGCCGACCGTCCAGATCCCCGCCGGTGAATTCAGCGTTGGCAGCAAGCGAATCGACGATGACCCGTATGGCCTGTGGACGCAGTTCGACGATACGGAACTCCCACAACAACGCGTCTGGCTAGACACATACACTATTGATCGGTATGAAGTCAGCCTTGGCGAATATCTCTCATATCTCCGACAGAGCAACCAGCATCCTGCCGACGAATTACAAAAACTGATTTGGCATGTCATCACCGTGCATTCTGTATCGGATGACACTCTGGCGCGCTGGCCGGCCCTCTATATCACGTGGCACGAAGCGGCGAGATTTTGCACATCAAAGGGAAAGCGGCTGCCGACCGAGGCGGAATGGGAAAAAGCTGCTCGCGGTCCGAACGGCCAACTTTTCCCCTGGGGGGACGCCGCTCCAAGCCCTGACAAGGCCATGTTTGGCCAGCATCATGTGCATGAAATTCCCATTTTGGCCGCTGTGGACTCCCATCCGCAGGGACGAAGTCCCTACGGCCTGCATCACATGGCCGGCAATGTGGCGGAGTGGGTGCAGGATTGGTTTGGATTGGATTACTACGCCTATATGCCAGGTCAGAATCCGAGCGGTCCGGCAAGCGGCCGCTATAAGGGTGTGCGCGGCGGCTCGTGGAAGAGCAAGATCATTATGCTTCGCACCGCCACACGGAGTGGCTTCAATCCCGACCAGCGGTCGGCCACCATTGGTTTTCGCTGCGCAGAATCTTCTGCCAACCCTGATCCCTCCGATGGCCACGACCCCCCTCTCGCGACCGGCCAGTGAGATATAATTTTTTTAACCAGAGCGCACAAGGCACATCCGGGTTTCCTGCCTTCCCAAACTGGCCAATCGCTTGGCCGATTGTGGCTCTCATGCTAGGTTGGCAAGCATGAATGCGGCCTCGATCTCCTTGACTCGAATGGCCCTAATTGGATTTCTCGTCGCCATCGTGACGCTCGTCGGCTGCGCCACGTCCACCGGCGGCCGCTCCCATCGCACCCTCACCGGTCAGACCTGCTGCAAGTCCGCCGAGGCCACGTCCCGGCGCGGGGCCATCGTCCAAACGGCCGTGAAGCTTGTCGGCGCGACCACGATTCACACCAAGGGCCGGCGCATTGCCTACGACTGCGCCGGCGTGACTCGAGCGATTTTTCTCGAGCACGGCATCGACCTATACGACAGCGCCGCCCCTGATCCAAAAGCCAACGGCGTGAAGCTGATCCATCATCATGTCAGCCGGCACGGCAAGCTTCATCAAGGTCCTGCCGTCCGGCCCGGCGACCTCGTCTTTTTTGACAACACATGGGATTACAATGGGGACGGCATGACCAACGACCCATTGACTCATGTCGGCATCGTGGAACGCCAGGAAGACGACGGCACGGTAGTGTTCATCAGTCGGGTTGCCGGCGCCATCGAGCGGTACCGGATGAATTTGGCCCTGCCCCACGTCCATCGTACGACACAAGGACGCCTCCTTAACGACTATCTCCGTCGGAAAGACTTCGACGATCCCGCCGCGACCGCCTATCTGACTGGCGAACTGTTCGCCGGCTTCGGAAGTCCGACCGGCCTATAAACCTGCAGGCGAACAGGTGGACCAAGCACTTTTGCGTAATTGCGCTATACTTGCTCCAATTGGGCATCGTGTAGACCATCTTGAGGAGGAGTTATGGCGAAGACAGCGACCTATTGCAGCGAGTGTTATAACAAGGTCGGCCGGGTCGAGGACGCAGTAGTCAAAGCGGCAGAAGCCTCCGGGAAAACGCCCATGACCGGCCAAGGGACCTGCTGCAAGTGCAACAAGGCTACGATCGTGGTGTATTACGAGGGATAACCGACAGGCCCCTCGCATGCCCTCTTAGAAGGGATGGCGCGCTAGGCATGGCCACTATTTTCCGTCTCATCGAATTCGTTGATGAGTTCTTCTAGGTCATCGAGTTCATCGGGCGGG
>DASTJX010000355.1:0-13264 GCA_035716265.1 Nitrospira sp. | reverse complement strand
GCCGGATGTGCCGCGGCGTTGCATGCGCACGGAGCCGGATCGCAGGTCATGCTGGCCACGAAGCTTCGGCTCGGTGATTCCAACAGTGTCATGGCGCAGGGGGGCATGCAAATCTCCGTTACGCCTGAAGATTCTCCCGTCACCCATTTCATCGATACGCTGAAGGGCGGGCATATGCAGAACGACCACGCCCTCCTGAAGGTGATGGTCGAAGATGGGCCGGCCATTGCCAAGTGGTTGATTGAACTGGGCGTGCTGTTCGACCGTCAGGCCGACGGAAACCTCCATGTGAAAAAAGGCGGCGGCAGCTCGAAGCCACGGCTGCTGACCTGCTCAGACTATACAGGCCTCGAAATCATGCGCGTCCTCAAGGATGAGGTGATCAACCAAAAGATTCAGTTGCTCGAATTCTGCGCCGCGGTCGAGTTGCTGAGCGACGAGGACGGCCGTTGTTCTGGAGCGATTTTCAAGGATCTCGACAACCAGCGGCATGTAGTTGTGGCCGCAAAGTCCGTGATCCTGGCCACCGGCGGCATCGGCCGGCTGCACATTCAAGGCTTCCCGACCAGCAACCATTACGGTGCGACGGGAGACGGACTGTGCCTCTCCTACCGCATCGGCGCGAAGCTGGCGCACGTCGACACGTTCCAATACCATCCTTCCGGCGCCGTCTATCCGGAACAATTGATAGGGGCATTAGTGACGGAAGGGATTCGCTCTGAGGGCGGTCATTTGGTCAATGCGAAGGGCGAGCGGTTTGTTAATGAACTCGACACACGCGACGTCGTATCCTCCTCGATCATTCGAGAGTGCGAGGAAGGCAGAGGCATCAGAACCATGTCGGGACGCGTCGGCGTGTGGCTAGATACCCCGCTGCTGGACGCTGAACATGGGTCGGGGACGGTCGAGAAGCATTTCCCGGCCATGATGATGCAGTTCGAACGGTTTGGGATCGACATCAGCAAGGATCCGGTGTTGATCTATCCGACGTTGCACTACCAGAACGGCGGTGTGAAGATCGACACCAATTCGGAAAGCGACGTGAAGAATCTGTTCGTTGCCGGGGAAGCCTCCGGCGGCCTCCACGGCCGCAACCGGTTAATGGGAAATTCACTGCTTGATCTCATGGTGTTCGGCAAGCGGTCCGGCCTCACGGGGGCTGCACGAGCCGCGTCCATGAAGCAGGGGAAACTGACGCTGAAACACTTGCAGCAGTTCCGTACGGAAGCCAAGAAGCACGGAAATCCCAGTGGCGTCATATCTCCAATGATCCTGCCGGCGTACACGAGAAAAGTGGGATAGGACTGCGACCGCAACATGTTTCTGTGGCCGCGCACTCGGCGGCACGAAAAGTGGATTCCGGCCCAATCGCCAAAACCGATTAGAGGGTCTCCACGTCGAGCGAGTGCTGTTTTAGCGGTGGTCACAACGGGTGAAGAGCCCAACGTCTCGCGCCCGGGGGGACCGATGAGAAGAACAGTCCCGCAGTCAGAAGCGCCACATCGTCCGGTCTTTCAAGAATGAGGTAGAAGATGAATGTGCATGAGTTCCAGGCGAAGTCATTGTTTGCCCAGTTCGGCGTCCCTGTTCCCCGGGGGAAGGAGATTACTTCGCCGGAAGCGGCAACGGCCTGGGCCGATGAACTGAATACGCCAGTGTTCGTCGTGAAAGCGCAAATTCATGCCGGCGGACGCGGAAAGGCCGGTGGCGTCAAAATTACCAAGGACAAAGCGGCTGTGGCCGGCCTCGCCAAGGAACTCATCGGCAAGACCCTGGTCACGCATCAGACCGGACCGAAAGGCCGCAAAGTTCATCGCCTGCTGATGGAGGAGGGTGCAAACATCGCCAAGGAGCTCTATCTATCCATCCTCGTCGATCGTGACACGGGATGGCCGACCTTTATCGCCAGTACGGAAGGCGGGATGGAAATCGAAGAAGTCGCGGAGAAGACGCCGGACAAGATCATCAAGGAAGCCATTGATCCTGCCGTGGGCTTTCAGGGGCACAATGGCCGCAACGTCGCCTTTGCACTCGGTTTGCAGAACCTCGAGCCCGCGGTCATCAACCCGTTCGTCCAGATGCTCGGCAATCTCTATCGACTTTTCATGGACAAACACGCGGCGTTGGTTGAGATCAATCCTCTGATTATCACGAAGGAAAAGACGCTGGTGGCCCTTGATGGGAAGGTCTCGTTCGACGACAACGGCCTTTTCAAGCACGAAGACGTGCAGAAAATGCGTGATCTGAATGAAGAAGAGCCGTTGGAAATCGAAGCCACGGCGAACAATCTCAACTATGTGAAGTTGGACGGCAACATCGGCTGCATGGTGAACGGCGCCGGCCTCGCGATGGCCACAATGGACGTCATCAAGCTTGCCGGCAGCGAACCGGCCAATTTTTTGGACGTCGGCGGCGGCGCAACCAAGGAGACGGTGGCGGCCGGTTTCAGGATTTTACTCAAGGACCCGAACGTCAAAGGCATTTTCATCAACATCTTTGGCGGCATCGTTCGATGTGAGCGCATCGCTCACGGCGTCATTGAGGCGGCCAAGGAAGTGAGAATTAACGTGCCGTTAGTGGTACGGCTGCAGGGCACGAATGCCGAGGAGGGGCGGAAGTTGCTGGCGGAATCCGGCTTGAAACTGGAGGTCGCCAATGATTTGTGGGAAGCAGCGCAAAAAATAGTGAGGTTGACGGGGAAAGCAACGTAAGGACGCGGGTCCTGTCGGCGAGCAGCCCCAACGTGCTCGCACCCCCGCCCGGTGTGGGGTCCCCCGCTCCGCGCGATGGGGCGCCCGCTCGCCGCCACCCACTTAAAAAAGTCTTCGCGGCCTGAGAGGGAAGGGCGGAGAAAAAAAGCGGGTCCCGAGCCTACGCTCAAGTCGCGACGCAGGAACAGGAAGGCCGCATGGTTTGAATGCTGCTCCGACAAAGATGAGAAAGAGGGAATTAAGAAAAGAGGTCAATCGTGAGCATTCTCGTCAATAAGAACACTCGGGTGGTGGTGCAGGGCATTACCGGCAAGGAAGGGTCGTTTCATGCGACTCAATGCAAGACCTATGGGACGAAGGTCGTTGCCGGAGTCACTCCCGGAAAGGCCGGACAGGAGGTGGAAGGCATCCCCGTGTTCAATACGGTGGCTGATGCGGTAAAGAAGACGGAAAGCGACACCTCGTTAATTTTCGTCCCGCCGCCGTTTTGTGCCGACGCGATTCTCGAAGCCGCTGATGCGGGAATTAAGCTGGTCATTTGCATCACCGAAGGCATCCCGGTCAACGAGATGGTCAGAGTGAAGCGGGCTCTGCACGGCCGGGATGTCCGTTTGATCGGTCCGAACTGTCCGGGGGTCATCACCGTCGATGAAGCGAAGATCGGCATCATGCCGGGATTCATCCATAAGAAGGGCATCGTCGGCGTGGTCTCACGTAGCGGCACCCTCACCTATGAGGCGGTGCATCAACTCTCGACCTTGGGCTTAGGCGAAACGACCTGTGTGGGTATCGGCGGGGATCCCGTGAATGGGACCGGCTTTGTGGATGTGTTGCCGCTCTTCGAAAAGGATCCAGAAACACAGGCGATCGTCATGATTGGAGAAATCGGCGGCGATGCGGAAGAGAAAGCTGCCGACTACATCAAGAAGCACGTGAAGAAGCCAGTGGTCAGTTTTATTGCCGGCATCACCGCTCCTCCTGGCCGCCGCATGGGCCATGCCGGTGCCATCATCTCAGGCGGGAAGGGTACGGCAAATGAGAAGATGAAAGCGCTGGAAGCCGCTGGTGTGCGTGTGGTGAAGAATCCGGCTGAGATCGGCCATGCGGTCAAGAAAGCGTTGGGACGCTAGAGAATAGGTCAAGTGGGGGTGAATATAACCTCCGCTCGCCGTATTTCCTTTCCCTTCTCCTCATAGTCGTGGTAGGCTCTCATCTGCAGCCTCACAAGACGAATTGTCCCGCAGTCATTCTTCCCGGCCGTCCAGACCTCGGTCGTTGATCGAGGCCAACCAAGGAGCCTGTTTGCGAGTATTCCTGATCCACGTTCGCGACCCGCAGTTTTACGCGCTTCCCGCTAAAACACGGGCTAAAAACGGCAACATCCGCGTGATGGGCTTCCCACCCATCGGGATTATGTCGTTGTCCTCAGTGCTGAAAGCAGCGGGACACGAATGTGTGATGTTCGATCAGGCGAACCCGGACACGCCAAACGGCGTCATTGTCGAGGAAATCAAAAAACAGAAGCCGGCGCTCGTCGGCCTCAGCTTCCTGAGTACGACCAGCTATCCGTATGCAAAGATTCTTGCCCGTCAGATTCGCGTCGCCGACTCTACGGTCAAGCTCGCGTTTGGCGGGGTGTTCGCCAGTCTGAATGCCGGCCTCGTCAAGCTCCAATGTCCTGAAGTTGATTTCGTCTGTCGCGGTGACGGCGAACAACTCTTGCTCGATCTGCTCGCTCAAATGGACGCGCCCGAGACGGTCGGGGGCCTCACCTGGACGAAGGACGGGCAAGTGATGACGAATCCCGGCCGTCCGATGGAACGGCACCTCGATCAATGGCCGTTCCCGGACCGTGAAAGTCTCCGGCTTGATTTCATCGAGTCAATGCCGCTCGACGTCCCAGCCGTGCTGTCGATGGAGCGGTTCACGACGATGCAGACGTCTCGCGGCTGCCCCTGGCCTTGCGTCTTTTGCGACATTCCTATCTTCAACGAAGGCAAATGGCGGGCACGCAGCGCCGCGCATGTTGTCTCCGAGCTTAAGTATCTCGAAGCGCACGGATATGGCTCCGTCTATTTTGTCGACGACCACTTTCTGCTTCAGCCGAAGCGCATTGAAGCGATCTGCAACGGCGTGCAGCAGGAAAACCTGACGATTCAATGGGGCATCGAAGGACGGGTAGACTCCGTTGCTCAGCATCTCTTCCCGGCGATGGCCAAGGCACATTGCCGGACCGTCATGTTCGGGATTGAGAGCGGCAGCCAGAGGATTTTGGATCGGCTCAAAAAGGAACAAACTCTGGAAGAAGTGACCCAAGCGGTGACCAATGCCAAACAGGCCGGCATTGAGATCGTCCACGGGTTTTTTACGGTGGGGAACCCGGATGAAACCGTTGAGGACATGAAGGCGACGTTCGATTTTGCGGCAAAATTGCCGCTTGATACGTTCGGCTTCAACCGACTGTGTGTGTATCGCGGCACACCGCTCTGGCAAGAGTATGTGAAACGAGGGCTCGTCAATGATGCGACTGATTGGTACAAGTACTTCAAGTGCTCGGAAATCGACCCGACCTGCTTGCCGGGTGAAGTCATCAATCGAGTCCGGCAACAAGGGTTAAAAAAACTGCTGCTCTATAAAATATTCCACCACCCCATGCAGACCTATCGTCTCCTGCGCCGGTTTCTGCGTTTCATGCCCGTCAGAGACGTCCTGTACCTCATCTTCAAGCCGTTCCTTGGTCAAAAGAAGGGTGCCACAAAGGCTGAAGTGCTGTCGCGGGCTGTCGAGCACGCAGAAATGAAAGACGCTGCAGCCCAGCTCACACAACTCAGCGACGAACGGCTGCTTGAGGTGCTGGAAGCGTCTCGGCAGGAACGTTTACGCCTTCAACGGGACTCCGAGCATCGCAAAGAAATTCCTATGGTGTCGGCCCGCTGATCCGCTCGACTCGGCCGTTGCGCGATCAGTTGCAATAGCGTATCCGCCCAAACCCAGGGCGATCCTTCGTCCTCGTGTTTGCAGTAGACATAGCAGCTCTTTCCCTGGTCGACCATCTTCCCGATCCGCTCAGCCCAGAGTTTCAGACTCTGCTCATCGTAGGCGCTTCTACGCAGGCGTACGTACCAAAAGGCTGCGGTGTCCCGACATTCCGCCGGTCGTTCGTCCGTATCGGCGGCAACCCATGAGACGTTGAAGCCCTTGAGCATCGCCTCGACAGCCGCCTCGTACCACGAATCGTGACGAAACTCGATCGCCCACCGAGTGCCTGAAGGCAGTTGTTCGAGAAAACGAGCAAGCCGGTCGTCGTCACGGATCAGATTAGGCGGCAACTGAATGAGCAGAGGACCGAGACGTTCCGCGGACGCTAGCTGCTTGAAGCGGCTCAGCAGGACATGCACGAACTCGTAACAGTCTGGCTTGAGGCGCGCGCGATGAGTAATTTGCCGGTGTACTTTAGGCGCAAACAAGAAATGGGAAGGAGTCGAGTCGATCCACTCAGAGACGGCCTTTTCAGACGGCAGGCGATACCAGACACCGTCCAATTCCACTGTGTCGTAACGCGTCGCGTAGTAGCGGAGGAAATCTTTCTGTCTGAGCGTAGGCGGGTAGAACCGGCCATGACCCTGCCACGGTTTATACGAATAGCCGGAAAGCCCGACGTGCGCCATCGCCATTAGATCCTGCCCCCTAGTAGCAATAAGTCTACCGGAGGGGAGCGGGCTCGCTACAGGGCAATGCCCCAGAGTGTCTTGGCGAAGACCCCGATTCCGTAGGTGACGCTCACAGCTATGGCAATGATCACGAGGTTGAGGAGGATGCGTCGGGTCACGTCCATACCGGACAAGAAGGACAGCACTGTCGATACAAGCACGACCATGAGGCCGGCGGTGACGATAGAAAATACGGCGTTCGTCGCTCCAATCAGGACGGGCAGGACCGGGACGATCGCACCCGCAATGTAGGCTGCGCCGACAACAAGCGCCGAGCCGATTGGCGACTCTTCCATCGGCATCACTTCTGAGGCTTCTCCGAGAAACATCTTTTTGGCGATCACAGTACTCTTGACCTCCTTCTCGCTGCTCAGAGCCAAGAAGGTACCGGCAGCCATTGAAAGCGCTCCTGCCACGGCGGTCGTGGATGCTGCCACCAGCACCGTGGTCGCTTCTCCGAATGCACCAAAAAAGCCGCTGACGGCGCCAAGAATTTCAACCAGCCCGTCATTTAACCCCAAGAAGATATTACGGATTTTTTCTGCGTTGATCTTCCGCTCGGTGAGTGCGGTTACCAGGACGTCCTCATGCTTGAATTCGTCCATCAAAATGCCATGCAAAGCCTCACCGAGGGGTTGCCCCTGGTACTCACGCCAAAGGGCCAAATACTTCCGGATACCGTGAACCTCAATTGCCTCGAGCACCAAATGCACGGCGGTCGAGCCGAACACCTTACACAGGAACATGAGCAACGACAGTTTGAGTCTCCGCCGTACATTGAGTTCATCGATCGTCAGGCTAAAGAAGCGTTTCCAAAACGCCAGATGCGCCGTTTCGACGGCAATCAACTCATCCAATGTGCTGTGTACGTCCGGTTGCGTGACATGTCTCAGGGCTTTGTATAACGAGAGATCGAAGAGTTCATCGAGCACGAGTGTCTGGGCAAGGTAGGGATCATGGAGAGGAGGTGAATTCATTTCACCATTCGCCGCCGGGCGGCAATAAATGTGGTCGGTGATTATAGCAGAGGTTGAGACGTTTTCGATGATCAATGCCGAGAGAGGCTTACTCACTCCAGGAGAGTTCACTGAATCAATTTCAATACGACAAGAGTACCAGGATCGATTCACATGGATGAGAGCACCCTACAGCCGCGCCTTGGATCAAGACTGTTAACTCCTTGAGCAATTAAGTGCTTAGTGGCGAAAGCCTGACTGCGTCCCAAGCGTGGAGTTGGGTACATTTCATGCTTCAACTCACAAGCGGAGGCGTGTACCGCCATGCCTGGCTCTGAGCTTCCAATGCGTCCGTCCTATGATCCTCAGAGCCTATTGAACGCTCAGCCCGTGATGGTTGCCGTCATCGACCCCGCCAGCTACACGATTCAATTTCAAAATGAAACCGGGCTCCAACGGCTGGGGAATCTGTCAGGACGGAGCTGTTATGAAGCCATTGCGGGATGTCCGGCCCCTTGTGCGTTCTGTAAGATGCCTCAGGCGTTAAGCACCGGCGAAGTCACCGTGAATGAGGTGTGCCTGCCCAACAAGCAGCACCTGCTTGTCCAGTGGTCAAAGGCCGCCACCCACGATGGACGCATCCATATTATCGAAACCATCACAGATGTCACCGCCCATAAACGTCTTGAAGAAGCCGCGCAAAAGGCCGAAAAAATGGAAGCTTTGAGGCGACTGGCGGGCGGCATGGCTCACGACATCAATAACCTGCTCACCGTGATTCTCTGTGCCAGCGAGCACATCGCTCACGGAACCGAGCGTTCAACATCCGCGATGGATCCCGTCCGGCAGATTCACGGTGCAGTGGATCGGGCCGCAGAACTGACAAGGCGGCTCGTCGCGTTTAGTCATCATCAGATGGTGCAACCCTGCCAATTAGACCTCAATGTGGTACTCAATGAGTTGAATCCTCAGATCCACTCGTTGGCAGGGAAAAGCATTTCTCTGAAAATGACCCTCGATGCCAAGCCGGCGCCGGCCCTGGTAGATCGACAGCAGGTTGAACACATTGTGACCGTGTTGGTGTCTAACGCTCGCGACGCGATGCCACAGGGAGGGTGCCTCACAGTGTCCACGACCGTTGATGCCGTGAAGGAGGATGCTGCAAGAGAACAAGGTGTGAAGCCCGGTACATACGTGCACTTAAGCGTTCAAGACAGTGGAGATGGCATTGCTCCGGAAGTGCAAGCACACCTTTTCGAGCCGTTCTTTGCAAGAAAGGGAGAGGAAACCGGCCGCGGATTGGGATTAGCGAGCGTCCACGGGATGGTCAGACAGAACGGCGGCTTCATTACGGTGGCTAGCGAACGTCACGTAGGAACACGGTTTACCGTGGCGTTTCCTCGCTCAGAACTGATCCAGTCCTGGGTTCCTCCATCCGCCACATCGGTCGCCGGTGGCGGTGAAATGATTTTATTGGTCGAAGATGATGCAGACGTTCGGATGGCTGTGCGGGACATGCTGACAATGGCAGGCTATAGGGTTCAAGAGGCCGGTGACGGGATGGAGGCCCTCGAACGTCTGCAGAGCATGACGTCGCCGCCCAGTCTCGTGCTGACCGACGTCATGATGCCTCGCATGACAGGCCCGCAGTTGGCCAAGGAGATTAATGCCATGATGCCGGCTGTCCAGATCCTGTATATGTCGGGTTATACGGATCGTATTCTTGAGCCGGTGGGGGGCCGTCTTGCGTTCATTCGCAAGCCCTTCACGGCGAAAGAACTCACTCGTAAGGTGTCTGAAAGAATGAAAGACTAGGCGTGGATCTAACGCCCTCGACCAGCACCCACACCCCCACCCCTTCGACTTCAGTTCGGTCGTGCTGCCTGGCTCTCTCCGCCGCTTCGACGTCTAACCCAGTATGAGGAAGTAGGCGCCGATTCCGATCGCTGCAAGCAAGGCGACGCTGAGCATCGCCTTTTCATGCCCGCACATTCCGGCTTGAGCCTTACAGGCCGCGAGGGAACACATAACAGACATGCTTAGTGCTCCTTCCTCCAGGAATGAGAGGAACGATACGCCGGTCAGGGGACCTAGTCAACCGCGAGCTGTGTCATAGGTGAGCCAGGCCTCCCCGGGCGAAGGATCGCTGCTCAGGCGGGTGAAGGCAGCTGCCATACTTTGAAGGTCGTGTATGAGCGCGCGGCGATGCAACCGCTCTTCTTGCCGCTGTTCCTTCGGGGTGTGGTGCGAGGGATGCTCTCAGGTGCGTGCCCTTTCTCACCCATCCCAAGCCTGCGCACGCCGAGACGTGCGCTTTACCCATGCGAGCACCGCCCGCTATCTAGAAATCTGATTGGTCTTGTGTGCCGCGATGGGCGAGCACAGAGAGCACCCGCAGCGCGACCCAATCCTATGTCCCCATCTCCCAACTCGCCAGATATTTCTTTTGCTCAGGCGTCAAGGTATCGATCGCCACGCCCATGCCGGCTAACTTCAGCCGCGCAATTTCTTTGTCGATCGCCGGAGGAACCGGATAGACCTTTTTCTCGAGGTGCTTGTAGTTCTTGACGATGTATTCCGCGCCGAGCGCCTGGTTGGCGAAACTCATGTCCATCACGCTGGAGGGATGGCCTTCGGCTGTAGCTAAATTAACCAGCCGGCCTTCGCCCAGCAGGCTGACTCGGTGACCATTCTTGCGGAGAGTAAATTCTTCCACGCCCGGCCTGACCACCCGGCGCTTTTTCGCCTGTTTCTCAAGGCTCGGAATGTCGAGTTCGACGTTGAAATGCCCGCTGTTGCAGACAATGGCGCCATCTTTCATGACCGCGAAGTGTTCGCTTCTGATGACATGAATGTTGCCCGTGACAGTCACGAAGAAATCGCCGATCGGAGCGGCCAGTTCCATGGGCATCACCCGGAAACCGTCCATGACGGCTTCAAGGCCTTTCAACGGGTCGATTTCCGTGACGATGACATCAGCCCCCATGCCTTTCGCGCGCATGGCGATCCCGCGTCCGCACCAGCCGTAGCCAACGACAACAACCACCGAGCCGCACACGAGGCGATTGGTCGCGCGCACAATCCCGTCCATCGTCGACTGGCCGGTGCCATAGCGGTTGTCGAACATGTGCTTGGTATCGGCATCATTGACGGAGATTACGGGGAATCTGAGCACCTTCTTTTCTGCCATGCTCCGAAGCCGGATCACACCGGTGGTCGTTTCCTCCGTGCCCCCGATCACGTTCTTCAGCAAATCTTTTCGCTTGGAGTGGAGGTGCGAGACGACGTCGGCGCCGTCGTCCATGGACAGATGCGGGCGATGGGCAATCGCCGACTCGATGTGGCGATAGTAGGTGGCATTGTCCTCCCCCTTGATGGCAAAAGTCGGGATGCCTTCATGCTGGACGAGGGCGGCAGCCACGTCATCCTGAGTACTGAGCGGATTTGACGCGCACAGTCGGACATCAGCACCGCCGGCTTTCAACGTGATGGCGAGGTTGGCGGTTTCGGTCGTCACGTGCAAGCAGGCTGTGACCCGGACGCCCTTGAGCGGCTGTTGCCGTTTGAACCGTTTTCGAATCAGCCGCAGGACCGGCATGGTCGCTTCGGCCCATTCGATTTTAAGTCTTCCTTGGTCGGCCTGCTTGATGTCTCTCACATCGTAATCCACAAGAAACCTCCAGTTGCAGTGATGAGTGGCGGGTATTTGATGGTCAAGTTGTCAGAAAAAAAGGGGACGGCTCGATCCGTCCCCTTGATCTTCGGTCAACCGTTTGCCGATTCGATCAGAGTCCCGCGTCCTTCCGCAAGACCTTCGCTTTGTCGGTCTTCTCCCAGGTGAACTCCGGTTCATTGCGGCCGAAATGGCCGTAGGCGGCAGTCTTTTTAAAAATCGGCCGGCGGAGTTTGAGATGATCAATGATCCCGCGCGGCGTCATCGGGAAGTGCTTGCGCACCAGTTTATCCAAATTGTCGACCGATACTTTCTCCGTATTCTTGGTGTCCACGAGCACGGAGACCGGATCGGCCACCCCAATCGCGTAGGCCAGTTGCACTTCACACTTGTCCGCCAGGCCGGCGGCCACGATATTTTTCGCGATGTAACGGGCCATGTATGACGCAGAACGGTCCACCTTTGTGGGATCCTTGCCGGAAAATGCGCCGCCACCATGGCTGCCGTGGCCACCGTAGGTATCGACGATGATCTTGCGACCCGTAAGACCCGTATCACCCATCGGACCGCCAACGACGAAACGACCCGTCGGATTGATGTGGTGCTTCACGCTCGTCGGATCATACAGCCCTTTGGGCATCACCGGTTTGATGACCTTGTCCATGATGCTGCGCTCGATTTGCTTAGTCGTCACGTCGGGGCTGTGCTGGGTGGAGACGACGATGGTATCGATGCGGATCGGCTTCCCGTTGCGATACTCGACGGTGACCTGAGATTTCCCGTCGGGACGAACCCAGGGAAGAATACCCTTCTTTCGCACATCAGCGAGCCGGCGAGTGAGTCGATGCGCCAGCACGATCGGCATCGGCATGAGCTCCGCGGTTTCGTTGGTGGCGTAACCGAACATGAGTCCCTGGTCACCTGCCCCGCCCGAATCTACTCCCATGGCGATATCGCCGGACTGTTGATGGATAGAGGTGAGGACAGAACAGGTGTTGCAATCAAAGCCCCATGAGGCATCGCAATAGCCGACATCCTTAATGACCTCTCTGATGATGTCCGGAATTTCCACGTACGCTTTGGTCGAGATCTCACCGGCGACGAAGGCGATTCCGGTGGTCAATATGGTCTCGCAGGCCACGCGGCTATATTTATCTTGCGCGATCATGGCGTCCAGAATTCCGTCGGAAATCTGGTCGGCGATTTTATCCGGATGCCCTTCAGTCACGGATTCGGACGTAAAGAGATAATTGTTTCTCATTGCCACTCCTCAAATGGTTCAGCTGGCGATAGTTGCTCGATCTCAGTCGGGGGTAACGGCCCTGTGTGAGATGGAAGCCTTGATGTGGAAGCTGGGGCAGATCATAGCGATAATCGCTTGATTTGTCTATTAGTTCTATAGTGGGGTACGACCAAACGGCTCTCGACGCGCTTGCTTGACAGTCCTTTTCCGGCGCTTGTAAGATGCTTTGCTTTCGAGGAATTCCTCCCTGATTTACGGCAGGGTACACACGCATTCTCGGGATAGCCTACCAGCGCAGGATTGCCCCTCGTCCAATCCGCCGTGTTTCTTGGGCCGTAGAGATCGTATGTCTGGCTAGGAAGACGGACCATCACCATTATGAACAGCCGGCCGGAAACTTTGTCTGAGCAGGATACCCCTCAAACTCCCGCCCCTGGCGTGGGATGGGAAGAATTTTCGCGCGAACTGGTCGAGTTCTTCGCCTCCATTAAGCTGGCGATGTTTCTGTTTCTGTTTATTGCCATCACGGCGACTATCGGAACCGTCATTCAGCAGGGCGAGCGGGCGGAAACCTATATTCAGGAATATGGGGAAGATGCCTATCGCTGGTTTCTTCGTCTTGGCTTCACGGACGTGTATCACACGTGGTGGTTTACGGGGCTACTCGGGCTCCTCTGTGTCAACTCGCTCACCTGTTTCTACAAGCGGTTTCCGGCCGTCTGGCGGTCGATGAAACAAGACAAGGTCAGCGTCTCCCTCGCGTTCATCAAAGGGATGAAACAGCAGGCTGAAGTGGAGGTGCCTGGCACCAAAGAATCGATTGCACAGCAGTTGGCCCAGCACTACGTCGGAAAGGGCTATCGAGTTCTGGCCAAGAATGAGGCGGGCGAAGTGACGCTGTACGCCACGAAAGGTGTCATGGGTCGCGTGGGGGCGCACATGGCGCATTTGAGCGCCACGGTGATCGTGCT
>DASTJX010000354.1:0-2359 GCA_035716265.1 Nitrospira sp. | reverse complement strand
GCTGTTCGATGTGCGAGAGCTCTTCCCGCCGTTGGGCAATGACGAGTCCGGTGTCGGCGATCGCCAGCTTGAGGCGCTCGAGCTCCGCCGACAAACGGGCCTGGTGAGCCGCCTGTTCAGATTCCTGTTCGCTGAGCGTGGCGAGTTCGCGTTCGATATCTGCGATAGTCTGCCGCAAGCGGCGCAGGTCATTGGTCAGCAATTGCACCTCGAGCGTCCGGGCTTCCTGCTGAAGCACCTGGTAGGAGCGTGCTTGCCTGGCCTGACGTTCAAGCGAGTTCAATTGCTTCTTGACTTCGGCAATGATGTCCCGAACGCGCAACAGGTTTTGCTGTGTGGCGTCCAATTTTCGTAGTGCCTCCGCCTTCTGCTTCTTGTAACGAACGATCCCGGCGGTTTCTTCGATCAGTTCGCGTCGGTCCTGCGGCGAGGCATTGAGAATCTGGTCGATCTGCCCTTGGGCGATCACGGTGTGCCCCTTCGTCCCTGCCCGGGTATCCAGCAGGATACTCCGAATGTCTTTCAATCGGCACTGCGTCTTGTTGATCAGGTATTCGCTGTCCCCGTTCCGGTAGAGCCGACGGGTGATCATGAGGTCCTGGTATTCCGACAACTGGCCCGGCAGGCCGTTTTGACTTTCCACTTTGACTTGATCCAGGCCGCTGATGACCAGGGATACCTCGGCCATGCCTAGCGGCTTGCGCAATTCCGTCCCGTTGAAGATGACGTCTTCCATCTTTTCGCTGCGCAACGTCTTCGTGCTCTGTTCTCCGAGTACCCAGAGAATGGCATCCACGACGTTGCTCTTGCCGCTGCCGTTTGGGCCGACGATGGCCGTTACGCCGTTAGGAAATTCGAGACGTGCCTCGGCGAACGACTTAAACCCCACCATCTCAAGCGACTTGAGGTACATGCCCTGCTCCTTTGGTAGTCGGTCGGAGAATAACCGGACGAGGAAAAACCACGGGTGGGTTATGTAGCACAGGGCTCGAAGGAAATCAAAGAAAAATACCGCAGGTAGTGGCCGGAGGATGAGAGCCTACCATACTTGGGATGATGAGCCCGAAAAGTGGCTGAGAGCTATCTAGAGGCGGCTACGGACTTGCTGGCTGGAGCGATCGTGATCAATTCTTTAGGAAGGAGAAACTCGACGTCCTCTTCGATGACGGTCAGATCTTCGACGTCACCGCTGCCATAGGTTTTGAGGTAGGCGACCACTTCTTCCACAAGCACTTCCGGCGCCGAGGCACCGGCGGTGATGCCGATCGCCTTGGCATTCTTCACCCACTCGGGATTGATGTCGGCTGCCGAATCGATCAGGTACGACCTAATCCCGCAATGTTCGCCCAGTTCGCGCAAGCGGTTTGAGTTCGAGCTATTGGGTGAGCCGATGACGAGAATCACATCGACGAGTTTCGATAACTCCTTCACGGCATTCTGGCGATTCTGGGTCGCGTAGCAAATATCTTCCTGATGCGGTCCTTTGATATGAGGGAACCGCCGGTGTAAGGCCCCGACGATATCGCGACACTCATCCACACTGAGCGTCGTCTGCGTGACATAGGACAAGTTGGTCGTGTTGTGCACTTGTAGCCTCTGAACGTCTTCGACCGAGGACACGAGATGAAACTTGTCCGGCACTTGTCCCAACGTCCCGATCACCTCGGGATGGCCGGCATGACCGATCAGAATGAGATCGTACCCCTGGGTGTAATCTCGGTTCACCTCGTTATGCACTTTGATGACCAGCGGACAGGTGGCGTCAATGACATGCAGCCGGCGGCGATTGGCTTCGTCCCATACGGACTTTGCGACGCCATGCGCGCTAAAAATTACGACCGAGCCCTCCGGAACCTCGTTCAACTCTTCGACGAAGACGGCGCCCTTGTGGCGCAACGAATTGACGACATGACGGCTGTGCACAATTTCATGGCGGACGTAGATCGGTGCTCCATACTTCTTCAGCGACAAATCGACAATATCAATCGCCCGGTCGACCCCGGCGCAAAAGCCGCGTGGATTGGCGAGATAGATCTTCATGACCGTCCCCTTCTCTGCCCAGGATATCCACTCACCTTACGTGAGTTCACGAGGTTCCGTCAACAGAATAGCCGCCCCGCGGCTGGAGACAGCAGGCACGTGGCGGCCGGGTAAGAGCCACAGGACATGCCGCATCAGGCGATCATGAACGCACCAGAGAGGAGAGCAGGCATGTCAACCCAAAGCCTTGACAGCGACTGCCCTGCCCCGTACGCTGGTCGCACCTTCCATGGCCAGTGTCCCCGCCAAGAAAATTCTTATCATTGAAGATGAGCGCGATATTCTCCAGCTGGTGAAGCTGTATTTGGAGAAAGAGGGC
>DASTJX010000353.1:0-18412 GCA_035716265.1 Nitrospira sp. | reverse complement strand
GTGCAGCGTGAAGCGAGGGACGACGGACTATAACAAGCGGTTTTTTCGGGTGTCAAGCCGCAGAGCGCAGGGACACCGGCCTCTAGGCCCTTCATTTTCTTCAGGAAACAGCCAAGATGACTTCGATTTCCACCGCGGCGCCGCGCGGGAGTTCAGCGGCACCAGTGGCGACGCGCGCATGCCGTCCTGCGTCCCCGAAGATCGCGACGAGCAGATCGGACGCGCCGTTTAACACCTGCGGCTGCTCGGCAAATCCGTCAGCCGAGGCGACATGACCGACCACTTTCACGACGCGCGTGATGCGATCGAGACTTCCCAGTTCCTGTTTCGCAATGGCAAGAGCATTGAGGATCGCGACCTTGGCTGCTTCGACCCCTTCCGGAACGGTCAAATCACGTCCGAGCTTGCCCGTGAATGCCAATTGTCCGTTTCGCATCGGCAGGACGCCCGACAAAAATAACAAATTGCCGGTCCGAACGGCAGGTACATAGGTCGCCACGGGCTTCGGCGCCTCCGGCAGTTCCAATCCCAGGGATGTGAGCTTTTCTTCATACGTCATTAGATAGGGTCCACTCGGCTCAATGCTCCGGATTTCCAGATCACAGGCGTGATGTCGGTCATCCCGGCCTCAGTACGTCGAGAAAACTTTCTCCTACCGTTAAAGATTCCCCCTTCAGCGCTTCGACGACGGTTTGACCGAGGTCAGAGGCCGTGGGCCTCAGGCCGAAGTTCACACCTTGAGCCAGTTTGGGGCCGGTGATGAGAAGCGGTACCCACTCGCGGGTCGGAACCGCATGAGGCTTGCTGGGATCCCGTCCATGGTCGCCGGTGATGATCAAGAGATCACCGGGGCGTAATTGATCCAAGATTCCGGGGAGCCGTCTATCGAACTCCTCGATGGCCGCAGCGGAGTTCACGGCGTCCGAACCGATGACGTCGAGTCCGGCAAAGATCAACCCTCGCGGGACTTTATTGAACATGCCGCTGACTTCATCCAGTGCTTGACTCCAGCCGGACGTGGCCGCCGATCTGGTCAATCCCCTGCCGCCGAACAAATCACCCACCTTTCCAACACCGATCAAGATTTGACTCGCCCGATTCAAGAGATCAAGCATCGTCTGAGCCGGCGGCTCGCCGGCGTAATCCTTGCGACCTGGCCCGAGTCGCAACGCCCCGACAGGTCCGATAAGCGGGTGTGCGACGAGACGCCGCATTCCCCATGCGTCTTTTAGCGCTTTTCTGGATTCTCGAACCCGTTGATACAACATCTCACCGCTCCACACTCTGTCATGCGCGGCCACATGACACGTCTGACGCCCGTCCGTCCAGACAATCGGCGCTCCGTCCGAGAGATGGCGTGCACCGAACTCTTTCAGAGCCTCCTCACCGGACGCGACACGTCCGCCCACGATCTTCTGTCCCAATGCCGATTCCAACGCTGCGAGGGCCTCCCTCGAATAGCCGTTTGGAAACGTTCGACCCTCTTCCTCGGAGAGACATCCGGCAATCTCCCAGTAGCCGACCAGTGAGTCCACTCCTTTGCTCTTGAATCCCAGCCGACCGAAACACCCAACCGGTTGCGCCATCGATCGGACGCCTTGAATAGTGGTCACATGGCCAAGGCCGAGCGATTCGAGCGTCGGCAGACTGAGTCCGCCTGCGGTCTCGGCCAGGTGAGCCAGCGTATGGCAGGAGGTATCCCCATACGTGGACGCATCGTCCGTGGCTCCGACGCCAAGGCCCTCGACCACAAGCAGAATCACGCGTTTGATCATGGGCGCACTATAACAGAAGGAGCTTGAGCCGCAAATCGTATCATTTTGAAGCAAGCACAGGCGGGGTGACGAGACTGTTAATGCGGCATTCGCGTGAATGATTTCATCGGGACGTTAATTTTTCTTTCGCCACGACCAAGAGAAAATCGTCCAGCTGCTGTTTTGGCGCTCGTTCAACGACCATGAACTCCACGCCCAACTCCCGCCGCGTGGCCCACCGCACCTTGCCGAGCTCGATGGCGATCGGCGTCGGCTGGGATGAAACGGTGCTATACAGGCTGATCGGATCGTCGATGGCCGCGTACATGTCCGTGTCAATGGCACACCCGCCCCGCGAAAGGTTGAACGTCGTGCCCTGTCCTGGTTTCCCATCCACTACGAACGCCACGGGACATTGCACCTGATAGCGGACATCGCTACGCAAGCCCATGACTCGTCACCTGGTCGCTCGTGCTGCCGACCATTCATCAAGGATGGTCAGGCTCGCGCTCGTACCGATCCGGTCGGCTCCGGCTTCCAGCAGCTCCCGAGCCATGCTCCAATCGCGAATGCCGCCGGATGCCTTGATCTTGGCCTTGCCCTGCACGGCCGCATACAACAGTTTGACGTCGGCTACGGTCGCCCCTCTCACGCCAAAACCAGTCGAGGTTTTCACATAGTCGGCCCCGGCTTCCACCGCCAGCCGGCAAGCGGTCATTTTCTCTTGATCGCTGAGATAGCATGTTTCAAGGATGACCTTGTGTTCGGCTTGAGGGGTTGCCAGCACCACCTCGGCGATATCCTGCCGGACGGCATCATGATCGCCGGATTTCAAGCGGCTGACATTGATGACCATGTCCAACACGGACGCGCCCTGCCGCATTCCTTCCAGCGCTTCGGCGACCTTCGTTCCGGTTGCATGTCCGCCCAGCGGAAATCCCACGGGGATGCCGACACGGACCGGTGAGCCCGAAACGGCAGCCACCGCTTCGGCCGCATAGCAGGGTGGAATGAAAATCACTCGAAAGCCGTGCTCTTTCGCCTCCCGGCAGAGGCGCAGGACATCGGCTCTCGTAGCCTCCGGCCGCAAGATGGTGTGATCGATCAACGCAGGAAGATCCCATTCGCGCTGGCTCATCATTTGTGACCTGCTCGAGACGATGAGAAAAAGCCCGTCATCACACCCGCCCAATCCCGGCGCCTAGTTTGCATCCGACCACCTCACCGATTGCTTCACAAATCTTACCCCGAGAGGTGCCTCTCGACAGCCAAGGCCGCACCGAGGAGGTACATCCCAAGCTTTGCTTGAACCGCTCGCTAGCATCAAAGGCGAGCCGATAGGTTTTTTGCCTCCAGTTAAGCCCAATGAAGAGGGCTTGGGTGGGTGAGATTGGTGAAAGGCGCGTCTCGGCGCGACAGGGCTGGGTGGGTGAGAACAGTGGATTTTGCATCATCGTATCAAGTGCGAGGATGCCCTGCCCGTCTAAAAGGGCGCTTCTGATATTTTTCGACCGCCTGGTTATGCTCGGCGAGCGTGGTCGAAAATTGATGTGTCCCATCATTCTTTGACACGAAAAAGAGCGCCCGGGAATCCGACGGATACAGCGTCGCGCGGATCGATTGAATACCGGGGTTCGCGATGGGGCCTGGAGGCAACCCCGAGATCCGGTAGGTGTTGTAGGGACTCGGGCTCAACAAATCTTTTTTGTGAATGTTCCCGTCATAGTTCGGCAAGCCATAGATGACGGTCGGATCGCTCTGCAACGGGATGTGCTTCTTCAATCGGTTATGGAACACTGCGGAAATCTCTTCGCGTTCTCCATTAGACGCCGATTCTTTTTCGATGACGGATGCCAGCGTCAGCACCTCGTGCTGGCTCATTTTCAACTCTTGCGCCCGTGCGTGAAGATCGGCCGTATAGACCTGGCGCAGATGCTCGACCATGGTGACGAGAACGTCTTTCGCTCTGACGCTTTTGGCAAATTTATAGGTGTCGGGATACAAATACCCTTCCAACGAGTCAGCCTGAATTCCGAGCGACGCGATAAACGTCGGATCCTTCATGAGCCGCAACAACTCTCCACGATCGACAAGTCCCTGCTGTCCGAAAATGTCGGCAATCTGCGCCATTGTCAAGCCTTCGGGAATGAGAACCGGATGAAGCACCACTTGCCCGTTGAGCAGCTTCGCCAGAATCTCCACAGGCAGCATGCTGGGGTTCAACTCGTATTCCCCGGCTTGAATCTTTCGATCTGCCGACTGGAGTCGCCCGATCCACACGAACGCGGCCCGGCTTTTGATCAGCCGTTCACGTTCGAGCAGCGCGGCGACCTGCTGAAAGCTCGACCGGTCGGGAATCCTGATGATTTGATTGGGAGGATTGAGGCGGGCGGGAACAGCGGGCCCTTCCGCCCACCTAATGATCTGATGGCCGGCTATGCCGAGCGCGGTGCCGCCGACCAGCAGAGTGAGAAAAATGCTCCGAAGCTTCATCGGTGTTGTCTATCGTCGGGGTGTCAGAGTCACCGACCTGATGCTCAGCAGACTCGCGGCTCGCCAGGTAACTTTGAAGCAGGATCGCGGCGGCCACGCGATCAACGGTTCCCTTGCGTTTCTTGCGGCTGACGTCAGCGGCGATGAGCAGATCTTCCGCCGCCTTGGTCGTCAACCGCTCATCCCAAAGAACAAGCGGCACCGGCAGTCCCTGCTCCAACCGCGAGGCAAAATCCCGCATGGCCAGGATGGCCGGGCCTTCTCGCCCGTCCAATTGGAGCGGAAATCCGAGAACGACCTGCCCCACCTCATGCGTGTTGACGAGGGAGACAATGTGGGCCACGTCGCGATCCAGCGTACGTCGCTCAAAGGTTTCCAGCGGCTGTGCAGTCCAGCCAAGTTCATCGCTCAGCGCAACGCCGATTCGCTTGGTGCCATAATCCAACGCCAGTATCCGTGGTCCAGCCATGATATTACCGCTGGAGCGCGTGTTCGACCAAGCCAAAGACCTTTTCCAACGAGGCATCGAGCTTTGAGGAGTCTTTCCCCCCGGCTTGGGCCATTTCCGGACGTCCTCCTCCCGTGCCGCCTACCTCTGCTGCCATCACTTTAATCAGGTCACCGGCTTTAATTTTCCCTGTCAGATCTTTCGTCACGACAACGAGCAAGGAGACTTTGCCATCCTCCATGGCCGCTCCCAACGCGACGACGCCGGTTTTAAGCTTGTCCCGCAGTTGGTCGGCCAGCGCACGCATGCCGTTCATGTCGAGGCCATCGGTTCGTTGTACATGCACGGGCACACCGGCAATAGTTCTTGCGGTTGCAGACACACCGGAGCCGCTGGCCATTTTGAGCTTCAACTCTTCTAATTCCCGCTCTTTGTCCTTGAGTTGCGCCATGACCTTGCGTGTCTTGGCCACTAATTCGGAGGGTCCCACCTTCAAGAGTTCCGAAAGTTCCCTGACTTCCGTTTCGAGCTTCTTCATCATGGCCATGGCGCCGCTGCCCGTTTGAGCTTCGACCCGCCTGACGCCGGCGGCCACGCCGGTCTCAGAAACGATCCTGAACAGCCCGATTTCACCTGTATGCCGGCAATGCGTTCCGCCGCACAGCTCTTTACTGAACGATTCAACGGTGACAACGCGCACCTGGTCGCCGTATTTATCGCCGAAGAAGGCCAACGCCCCCTTTGCCACCGCATCTTGAATGCTCATGACCTCGGCCCGAACGGTTTCGTTCCTGCGGATTTCTCCATTGACCACCGTTTCAATCTCGTCAATGTCACGCGAAGACAGCGGCCGGAAATGGGCAAAGTCGAACCGAAGCCGGTTGGGAGCCACCAGCGATCCAAACTGTTTGACGTGTGGACCAAGTAACTCACGCAAGGCGGCATGGACCAAATGGGTTGCGGTGTGGTTTCTCGCCGCATCCTGCCGGGTCGTTCTATTCACTGAGAGGTGCAGCTGTTCCCCTTCACGAATGCGCCCCTTGCTGACAATGCCCTTATGCAGGATGACCGTTGCAACCGGGCGGGTCGTTTCCTTGATATCCAGACGACCTTCCGACCCCACAAGCACGCCCTGGTCCCCCACCTGCCCGCCGCCTTCCGCATAAAAGGGCGTCACGTCCAACACCACCTCGACCTCATCCCCTTCGTGCGCTTCCTTGACGAGGCGATCGCCCTTGAGAATCGCTTGCACGATGCTGTCGGATTCCAACTGATCGTAGCCCACGAACGTCGTGGCACCGATGCGCTTGGCTAAGTCAGCGACGGCCGGCCTGGCTGTTTCCTGCTCGAATCCGCCGGTCTTGCGCGCACGCGTCCGCTGTTCCTCAATGGCGGCATCGAACCCCGCCTCATCCACGGTCATGCCTTGCTCCCGGGACGCCTCCATCATGAGATCCATCGGGAATCCATAGGTATCGTACAGTTTGAAGACGTCCGCCCCAGGCAGGATGGTATCGCCGGCCGAGCGGGTCTTCGCAATCAGCTCGCTCAAAATCGGCAAGCCTTGATCGAGTGTGGCGATGAAGCGTTCTTCTTCGCCCTTCGTCGCCTCGGCAACGGTCGGGGCGGCATTGCGCACTTCGGGATAGGCGTCCGCCATCTGCTGGACGACCGTCCCGGTCAGTTCGTGGAGAAAGGGTTCAACGATGCCGAGCAGCCTGCCATGCCGGGCGGCGCGGCGCAAAATACGCCGCAGCACGTAGCCCCGGCCTTCATTGGATGGAAGAATGCCGTCCGTCATCAAGAAGGTGATGGCGCGCAGATGGTCTGCCACGACGCGCATGGAGCGATCGGTCTGCTCCTGTTTGCCGTATTTCTGCCCGGCTCGAGCGGCGATGGCAGACAGCAACGGCAAGAAGAGATCGCTGTCATAGTTGCTGTGAACGCCTTGCGCCACCGCAGCAAGCCGTTCCAATCCCATCCCCGTATCAATGCTGGGCTTGGGCAAAGGATGGAGCGTTCCCGATGCATCCCGGTTGAACTGCATGAATACGAGATTCCAAATCTCGATCACCCGGTCGCCATCGCCGTTCGGCCGATCGTCGCCGGGCACAGCGGGACCTTGATCGAAGTGAATCTCAGAGCAGGGCCCACAGGGGCCGGTATCTGCCATTTGCCAGAAGTTGTCTTTCTCTCCGCAACGGAGAATACGGGAAGGGGCAATGCCGACCTTCTTCCATAACTCTTCGGCATCGTCATCTTCCCGAAACACGGTGATCCACAAGCGGGACTTGTCGAGACCCACGGCCTTTGTGAGGAATTCCCACCCGAACCTGATCGCGTCTTCCTTGAAATAATCGCCGAAAGAGAAATTCCCGAGCATCTCGAAAAACGTATGGTGCCGTCTCGTGTACCCGACGTTTTCCAGGTCGTTATGCTTGCCGCCCGCGCGCAGACACTTTTGCGCCGACACGGCCCGGTGATAACTGCGCGTTTCCTGCCCCAGAAAGACGCGTTTGAATTGATTCATGCCCGCATTCGTGAACAGCAGGGTCGGATCGGCCTGCGGGATGAGGGAGGAACTGGGCACGGCCTGGTGGCCATGCTCCTCAAAGTAGCGAATGAAAGCTTGCCTGAGTTCTCGCGCACGCTGCGTCATGACGTGATCTCTAGGTCTGGGTACAATCCCTTATAATACGCTCAATCATGTCTTCTGCGAAACCCCGGCGACGGAGGAGCCCCGCCACTCGCTGAGGGAGAAGCCGGCTGCCCTGGCGACCCTGAAGAAACACCGCCCGCCGCGCCAATGCCTCTTCATCGACTTCTTCCATGCTTTTTCTGATCATTTCACCGGCCACCGATTCAGAGAGCCCTCTAGCCAGCAACTCGCTCTTGAGGCGCTCGACAGCCATCGGCCGTCGTGCCAGCGTGGCCTCGATCCAGCGGGCGGCATAAGCCCGATCATCAAGATAGCGAAGCGTGGAGAGACGGCCGAGGATCTGCTTGGCTTGAGCGGATGACGCGCCCTTGCGCGTGAGAAAACGTTCGACCTGCGCCGCCGTTCTATCGAACCGTGCAAGATAGCGCACGGCACATTGGAACCAGTGGTCCCCGGACTGCGGAATGCGCCGTTTCACTCTTCCGCTATTGACGGAGCCCGTCAGACGCCGACCTTGTGGGGTCGCTTCTCGTCCCGTTTGTTGTCTTCTTTCGCCGTCGCGAGAGCAGGTTTTTCGACGGCGCGGCCCGGCACACCCGCCATGTCTCGAAGCTTGCCTTCGATCTCGCGTGCCAGTGGCTGATTGGTCAGTAAAAAGTCGCGTACCGCATCACGGCCTTGCCCGAGACGTTCGCCATGGTAGGAATACCAGGCTCCGGATTTTTCCAACACTTTCTTATCCACGCCGAGATCCACAAGCTCGCCGGCTTTTGAAATGCCCTGCGAGAACAGGATGTCGAACTCCGCCTGCTTGAACGGAGGAGCCATCTTGTTTTTCACCACTTTCACACGGACTCGGCTGCCGACCACGTCCTGCCCTTCCTTGATCGATTCGATCCGGCGAATGTCCAGTCGTACGGACGAGTAGAACTTCAGCGCATTACCACCGGTCGTCGTTTCAGGATTGCCGAACATCACCCCAAGTTTCATCCGAATCTGATTGATGAAGATCACCGTAGTTTGTGATTTTGAAATGGCACCCGTCAGCTTTCGAAGGGCTTGAGACATGAGGCGCGCCTGCAAGCCCATGTGCGCATCGCCCATTTCGCCTTCGATTTCCGCCCGCGGGGTCAAGGCCGCCACCGAATCGACGACGATCACATCGATGGCGCCGCTGCGGACCAGCGTCTCGGCGATTTCCAATGCCTGCTCGCCCGTGTCGGGCTGAGAAACCAATAGATCATCAGCTTGCACGCCCAGTTTTCTGGCATACGACAAATCCAGCGCATGCTCCGCATCGATGAAGGCAGCGACTCCGCCGGTCTTTTGCACTTCCGCGATCGCATGCAGGGTCAGCGTGGTCTTCCCCGAAGCTTCAGGACCGAAAATCTCAATCACGCGGCCGCGCGGAAATCCGCCGACGCCAAGCGCGATGTCCAAGCCGAGCGATCCCGTAGAAATCGCCGGGATGTCCGCCGGCGCCTCGGCATCGCCGAGCTTCATGATCGCCCCTTTCCCATACTGTTTCTCGATCTGGGACAGCGCGAGATCCAACGCGCGTTTCTTGTCGTCTTTTTCCGCCATGGAAAATCCTCCTCATCAGGGTGAAGCGTGGCGGATTATACCCAAGTTGGCGGAAAGAAACCTAGCAGAGAATGAGATGGGACGAAGAGAAAATGGTGGCAATACGGAGGAGAGGTCTACAACACGTTGCTCAACGGTTCAGCGGATGGCTTGCTGGAAGACTTGGGCACGGCAAAGCGGAAGTGAAATTCGTCCTGTAGTGAGTCCTGTGAGGGACCAAACCACCCTTCAGCGGTCACATGGTCATTCGACTTCGACTTTCCTTCCGGATAGAACTTGAATTGCAGCTTGTTGGTCCGGTCGCCTTCAGCAGAATCGGGATTGAGATTGCCGGTGATCTCGAAATGATCCTCAAGCGCCTCCAGCGCTTGGTTCAAGAATGATTGCACCCATCGCTGACTGAACGCTTCCTTGAAAGGCTGATCCGGATCAAACCCGCCACGTTCCCCTGCCCACGCGGTTGTGCAGAGCGTGAGGACCAGCACGGTCATGACCGCCAGCCACTTCATGGTGACACTGTATAATTTGAAGTCGGGTCAGTCAAGTATGCCTGGCTCAGACTTTTTCCTACAAACGCCCAATCGTGATTTCCTTGACGAAACCGGCTGGTCATCATACAGCTGAAGGTATGTCACACTCCTCCGTCCAAGAGACGGTCGACCGTAAACCGACGGTTTTGATCGTCGATGATGAAGCGGCGCCCCGGGCGGCCCTGACGCAGATTTTGAAAGAGGACTTCAATATCCTGACGGCCAAAGACGGGCGTCATGCGCTTGCGGTGATCAATGATCGTGGGGTCGACCTGATCACACTGGACCTGAAACTTCCCGACACCTCGGGAGCTGACATCTTAAAGGAAATCAAGCGAACACATCGCGAGATCGAAGTGATTATGGTCACCGCTTACGGCTCGCTCCAATCCGCAATGGACTGTGTGCGTCACGGCGCCGCCGGTTTCCTCCTCAAACCCTTCAATGCCGGGGAGCTGCTGTCCATCAGCCTGCAGACATCGCAAAAGAAGCAACGGCTCGATATGCTTCGCGAGGCGATGGGGACGGAAGAGGCCTTGTGGCAACCGGATCCGGGCTGCACGGAGGCCTGGCAGGCACTCATGGCGCGATACGCGAGACAGGTCAAAAGCGGCTTGCTCGAAGTGTCGAGCCGGGAGGTCACGTCGCCCCTGATTCAACTGGTCTCGGACTTGTTGGAGGCGAGGGATCGACATCTGGTCAATCACGGCAATCGAGTGAGCTTCTACGCGACACTGGTGGGCAATAAGCTGGAGCTGCCGTTGCCTGAGCAGCAATACCTTTCGCTTGGCGCTCTTGCTCATGACTTGGACCTGATCTGCCACGACAGCAGTCCGGTGTTGCACCATGACAGCACGTCGACGCACCATCGTCCGGATCTTGGTGCGCGTATCGGGCGGGCCATCGGCCTCCCTTCTGAAGCCGTGCAGATTATCGCCCTCCATCATGAACGCTGGGACGGCACTGGCTATCCATTCGCGCTCAAAGAGGAACGGATACCCTACTTGGCTCGCCTCGTCTCGCTGGCCCAAACGTTCGACGAACTTACCGCCGAACGACCCGGCGCAGCGCCGTTACCCTTTACAGAGGCGCTTGAGGTGATCGAAGCGCAATCCGGCACCGCATTCGATCCTGCCCTCGTAGAAGTGTTCTGCCGCACGATCCGCGAACAGCCGCCCAAATAACATTGCCATCTTTCCCCCCATTACTCTTTTTCGTTGATGAGGATGGTGAAGCTGTCTGCGATGTGCGATGGGTCGCATGGGCCGTTACTGCGTTCGCCATTTTCACCCGCCCAACCCTGGGCGCGCCAAGACGCGCCCTTTACCCCCGCTCACCCGCCCTACCCTGGGCGATTCTTTTCTACCCCACCTGAACCACCGATTGCTTCGCAATCGATGACCCGGGACGCTTTCCCAGCGGCGATGGCGAGACGTGTTCGATGTTCCGTTCGGAAACCCGGGACGGAACGCGTTGTCGAGCCAAGCAATGACGGACATGCAGGTTGACCCTCGCGAAAGCAGGCAGCCTTACCATCCTCACAGCCTCACCTCCCATAACTTCGTATATACCGACCCCGCCGGCTTCAGGTCGCTTTTCATCAAGGCGATCGCATTGATGTCCAGCGACTCGCAGGTGAATGGTCGATCCATCACGCCGCTCCTGGTAAGGAGTTGCCCGACGACCCGCTCACCGGCTTTCACGCGCGCCAAGGTGAGGTGCGCGCTCAAGGACCGGCTGTCAGGGGCCAGATTCAGCGTTTCACAGCAGGCGTCAATCGCACGGTGAAGCGCAGCCAAGCGCGCCGCTTCCTCTCCTGCCTCCCATTGTTCTGAAGGCCCTGCCCACAAGACTCTCGGCTGTTGAGGCCGAGGAAAGGCACCCAGGCGGTTCACGGGAACCTCAATCGCGCGATGCAGTCTCAGCACCTCGGTGAGGGCTCCCTTCAGAGGAAGGACCAGCCCTTCATCGATATCGCCGAGAAATTTTACCGTCAGATGCAAAGACAATGGGCGAACCCATGAGATGCTGACATCTCGAGTCAGCTCTTTCACCACGCGCTGTTTCAACTCTGATTGTAAGGCAGCGAGCGTGGTTCTCAGCGGCTCAGAAAGTTCGACGGCGAGGAACGTGCGTAGCATCCTCGCTTACCTCCTGCAGGTTGTCACGAAAGGAGAACGCCGCTGGCCGCCTTATCGACACTCTGCTGCCAGCAGCCACCGTCGCAGCAGATCCAGTGCCGCCTGGGAGGAACGTAGTTTGATCACGCTTCTATCGCCATGAAAGCGATGTTCCTTCACGAGCGACGCGCCGTCGTCTGCATTCAGCCCAATGTAGACCAGTCCCACGGGCTTCGCAGTTGTTCCGCCGCCCGGTCCGGCAATGCCCGTGACGCTTAATCCGACCGACACGCCGCTGCGCTCACGCACACCTTTGGCCATCGCCGCTGCGACTTCTGCGCTCACCGCGCCGTGTCGTTCGATCAGCTCGGGCGGCACACCCAGTAGTTCGACCTTCGCGCGATTGCTGTAACAGATCACGCCACGGTCCATATAGGAGGATGATCCGGGAACCTGTGTCAGGCGATGACCGATCAGCCCGCCTGTGCACGATTCGGCCAGCGCAACGGTCCGCTGTTGCTTGCTGAGCAGCCGGCCGACCACCTCCTCCATCGACTCCTGGCCTTCGGCAAAAAGCCACTCACGCAGCCGGACGCGCAACTCTTCGGATAACGAGACGAGCGCATGCTCCTCAACCGCCGCCCGCGGCTTCATGGTCAGCGAAACCAGAACTCCCATCGGCGAAGCCAAGAGCCCAAGATCGACAGGCACGGCTCTGGGGAGAAGGCCCACTAATTTCGCATCGACATCGGCTTCCGGTATTCCCCAGGTGTGAAAAACCCGGCGCTGAATGGCCCGTCCGGCCGCTTGTCGCACGTGAGATGCCAACAAGGGCATGACGGTCTCCCGCATCATCGCGACCATTTCTCCCGGCACGCCGGGCAACGAAATCAACAATGTCCCACGCCAGGAGAGCCAGAATCCTGGCGCCGATCCGACAGGGTTTGGGATAACCGACGCTCCGGACGGAATCAGTGCCTGGCGCAACTGTCCTTTATTCGGGATTCGCCCCCATTGAGCCAAGCGGGCCCGCATCCCTTCGAACGCGTCTTTCCGCCTCGCGAGCCTCCGCCCGGTCGCTTGTGCGACGGCCTCCCTCGTGCAATCGTCGACCGTCGGTCCGAGTCCGCCGGTCATGACGATGAACTGCGCCCGTCGGACAGCAGTGTGGAGGGCTTGGACAATGTCGGCTCGATCGTCTCCCACCATGGACTTGAAGCGAACTTCGATGCCGAGCGTGGCCAACTCATCCGCAATGTACAGTGAATTGCTATCCGTCCGGCCACCCAGCAGCATCTCAGAGCCGATAGCAATCGTTTCGGCAACGGGCGGTTTGGTGAAGGTACGTACTCGGCGCATAGCAAAATATATTGGCGTCGCAGGGTGGTCAAAATGGCCGTCAGCGAGGCCGCAGCGAGCGCAGAGACAACGCATACTTTGAACTGTATGTTGAGTCTCTAAGCGACGCGAGAACCAAGCTGACGGTCATTTTCACCACCCTGGCTATCGGATCTCGGCGAAGTTGAGCGGAAAAGTCACCTCACCGCCATTGGCGGGAAAAATGGTGATCGTGGTCTGGGCCACCGGATCGAAGTCGCCGTATGCGAAAGAGGCGACGACTTTTGCCTTGAAGCGGGGTGGTTCCGGCCAGGCGGCACTACGGTTGGCTTGGGCATCAAACCGCACGGTAACGGGCTTGATCGTCTTTCCGCCTTGATCAAGCACCATGTAACTGTCGACGGCAAAATTGGGAACGTTTCCGAAGATGGTCGCACTCACCAACATGGTCTTCCCCTCGAGGGTCTGCGCAATGTCCGCCTCAGCCGGCTCGACGCCGCGCAGCCCCATATGCGTGGCCATCACGGAGAGCGCGCCCAGCTTCGTGATTAGAAAACCGCTGGGATGCAACTCATCCGCGGCACCGAAACGCGTGTAAAAGGTATCGGGAGGACTATGTTGTTTGGCGGCTTCGGCGCCTCGCGCGAGTGCCGCCTGAATGTGCTCTTGAGATGGATGGGTTTCGATTGCGGAAGCGCCGGCTGCCGTTCCGATCACCAAACAGGCTACAGCAGCCCCCGCCGTCGCTTGCACTGCCGCCTTCATACGCAAGCCAGTAACAGATCAGTTTTTGCCTGTCAACGAGCGGCCTTCAAGCCCCAGCGACCGTTGACAAAGCAAAAGGCGAAGTGCTAGAGAATTGGCTCTTCACGCCATCTTTTCGATCAAGACTTCACACGGAGGAGTTCATGGCAGCCCCCGAACAACAACCGGCGCAACAGGCGCCAAAACGGCAATACGTCAACTTCGCGTTCTACAAACTCGATCCGGCCTGGCGGCGCCTTCCCGAAGATGAGCGGACGAAAGGCAAACAGGAATTCGTTCGCGCCGTGGAAGATTATTCCGGGAAAGTCCTGGTCATCCCCTACACGACAGTCGGCATCCGTGGTGATTGTGATTTCCTGCTGTGGCGCATCAGCTATGAGCTCGAGCTTTTCCAACAAATGAGTTCGAAGATCCTGGCATCCGGTCTGGACAAGTATCTGTCGACGCCCTATTCGTACCTGTCCATGACGAAACGGTCGATTTATGTCGATCATCACACCCACGAAGGACAGGAAAGTAAACGCCTGACCGTGGTTCCGGGAAAGGCCAAGTACATCTTCGTCTATCCGTTTCTGAAGACGCGCGAATGGTTCCTCCTCACCAAGGCCGCCCGCCAGGGCATGATGGACGAACATATCGAAGTCGGTCATCGCTTTCCTTCGGTGAAGCTCAACACCACCTATTCATTCGGCCTGGACGATCAAGAGTGGGTCGTGGCATTCGAGAGCGACAAACCGGAGGATTTTCTGGATTTAGTGATGGCGCTGCGAGAAACCGAAGGCTCGCGCTATACGCTGCGGGACACACCAATCTTTACCTGTATCCGCGGCAGCCTGAAAGAAACGCTGGATACGCTCGGCGGGTAGTTTGGTTCGGACGTGAGCATAGTTGACATGAGGGGCCGTCGATCGTGCGATCGACGGCCCGCTCTTTTTTGGCATGTCTGAATCTCGCGACGTTCTCGCGGCGGTGCTTTCAATCCTGCTCCCAGGGACCGGCCATGTCCTGCAGGGACGTTATCGTCAAGCGCTTTCGGCCTGCCTTCTGACTCTTGCACTCATCCTGGTCAGCTTGGCTCTCGGGCGTGTATCCGGCCGTGCGGCGGAAGTCTTCTTTTTCATGGTGCTGGCCCTCCCCTGGTGGACACTCCAAGGTTACGATGCCTATCTCGGGCCGCCTGCAACGGGCTCCGCTTGGAGACGCACCTTTCGTACCGCTTGGCAGCGCGGGCATGACATCCGTTTCCTCGGTGTGCTCCTGGTCATAAGCGCGCTCAACGATACCTTCATCATTCTCGCGAACCTGGAGTATCTGCTTCCCTTTTATTGCACCAAGCCAACGGGCATCCCCGGCTTCTTGACGAAAGCTATCTCCCCCATCCTGCACCTGGCAGTGGGATACGGCTTTATGCGGTGCAGGCGATGGGCCTTTTTCCTGTACCTCATCTATGCCGCGTACGGCTTCACGAACGGGATGGTGAACCTGACCTGCTTCGGGCCAGGACGCATTCGCAACACCTTGCTTGGTGCCGTAGTCGTCTCGACCGTGTATGTGCTCTTCCGCCGGCATGTGTTGTTACACAAACCACCGTCGTGATCGTTCGGGCCGGTTGCTGCTAGCGCTTTAGCGTCTCGGAGATCAACAGCCCTCACGCCCTCCCTTTTCTGGAGTGTGCGCGTTCGGCGAGCAAAGGAGACCAACAACCCTAAGCCCCTCACATTCTGGTGTGTCGCCTTCCGCGAGCACATGGACTGACCAGGCTGACTTCTCCCTTGATTTCACAATTCGATTGGTCCCGGTGCGCCACTCCGGGAGCACAGGAGCGATGTGCGTATCCTTCCTCCCCCATTCTGGTGTGCGCGTTGGGCGAGCAAAGGACGCAGCCAAGGAGCGACAGGCCCGCGCGATTTCAGCCATCGCATAAGCAAAGGCGACCATTCGCCTTCAATCTTCCTTAGTGTGGTCCGAAGCCAAGCCAGGAGCGGACAAGACACTGTCTGCGCCCTCAGTACCTGCTTTGACAGCTTCGAGACCCCTGTGATACCTGTAGAGCAAGCAGTCAGAACGCCTTGGCCTATGTCCGATAACGACGCCCTTTACGCCATACGTCATCCCGACGGGTCGGTCAGTCTCTATATCGACGAGGAGTACGCGGCTGAGCGAGGTGTCGATCCTGAGACGCTGACACGAGTGGAGATCCCTCGAGAACTGTTTACGAACGGGACCGTGCAGCAAGTGCGCGAGTATGTGGCGGTCTACCTCGAAGCTCAGAAGACCGGAACGGCTTAACTGGAACTATTTTTATGGCAACCATGACCGCTCTAAATCCCTCCCCGCTCACTCCGGAATTGATCGAATCCGTCATCAATGGCCTGCCCATTCAAGGCCGCATCATGCTGCGGCTCATCCTGCTTCAGCATTTCGATGTGACCGACGAAGAAATTCAGTACATGGTCGCCGATCGGCCAGACCCCCGGTGCGTGGCCGGCTCAAAACCGACGCACAACATCTTGACGCAAGACGCCATTCACTCCATTACCGAAAAGCGCGACCAATATCTCCGGCATGTGCGGCTCAAACGCGAACGCACCAGGCTCCAGTGCGACTGTTTGGCCAAGCTGATGGCCATCCGGACTGCCATGGCTGAGCAGGCAGCCGTCTTACTGTCGTCGAAGTACGGTGTGACAGCGGAGGAGATTGGCGAGCTCAAAGCGCAAGCGCGCACCGCGCTTCCGAAGCCGGCCATCCGTGCCCTCGATCAACGATGGGACGCCCGCGAGTTGACTGTTGAGGAATATCAACGTCAGCGGCTTGGCATCGAAATGCAGACCCATATCCGCCTGGCCGACAAATATCGAAAGCGGCTGGATCTCGCCGAACGTGAACGCCAGACGGCCGATTTCAGCTCACTGCAGGACCATGAAGTGTGTCATATCTGGGGTCTGCCGGCCGGAAGCCTCGCGGCGCGTAAGGTCAAGTATATGACGCAGTTCCTGCAAGGGCTGCAGGCCGCGTTGCAGAAGAGCGCTCCGGCCGCCGGAGCACAGACCGCTCCACTGGATCTGTGGAAGGAAACCTTTGCCGTTCTGGCCACTCGACCGGTGCAACGCTCCACCTCGATTTACGATGGCCTGGAGCGCACGGAAACTGAACTGATCGAGAAAGAGACAAGCCTGGCCTGGGGCAGTCTCAACGAGGATATTGAAGCGAAGTTCTGGCTCTCGCTCGTGCAGGGTGCCAGTTCCAATGCCGTCCATTCGGAAGTCACCCGCAGTCTGTTCGGCCTTCAACGGTTGGCTGCCATTTTGAATGACCTGGACACCTCTGCTGCCGCCCTCGATGAGGCCTTGCTGTCGCGAGCCACGCCGAAGTCCATTGAACAGCCGGTCGAACTGCCCGAGCCTGCTACCGCCGATGCGGCCGCGAATGAAATGAGGGAACACGTGCTCAAGAGCATGTTTGGCGAGCAGCATCCCGACTTGACGGGCGGTGGAAAATGGTAGTACGGCTTGCAAATTAAGAATCATACGCTATAGTTATCCCTAACATGCCGACAGCAGCTTTAACCTTCCAAGGCTTCTTTCGGGCTTTCTGCCTCATACTCGTAAGCGGCATCCTCCTTCAAGGAGCCGCCTTCGCGTCAGGCCTATTGAATCTTGCCGAGATCATCGCCCATCCCGATCAGTACGACCGCCAGGAAGTCGTCGTATCCGGCCAGGTGACCAACGTTCAATTGGCCACGAACCGGCAAGGTCAGCCGGCGTATGGATTCCTTCTCAAAGATCCGTCCGGAACCGTGAAGGTCATAGGCCTCGGGCAGGTGGAAGTCAGAGAAGGCGACCAGGTGATCGTCGAGGGAGTGTTTTCCCGGCTACGGCAGGCAGGCCGCACGATCATCTACAATGAGATTAAAGCCCTGTCCATCAAGTCGTTGAATAGACTCAATCCCGACCTCGTCGGCTAGCAGGTTGTTTTCAAGGCCGACCGTTCTCGCCCCAGGCCGACGCGCCGAAACACATCTTGCACCGGGCCTTGTTCTCGCTTCTCTTATTCGCTTAACGTACAGCCGCGTGTAAAGAGCGGCTCTGCATTGAATCCGAATCTCAGATCGCCCGGGGCAATTTGAGCACCTTCTTCAAGATCCAATCTTGCAACCGATCAGGCAGCCACTTCACCATGAGCGCCCTGAGCCTCGCATCGGCTCCGACCAGATAGCGGGTTCGCGGTCGCCGTGCAGTCAAGGCGTGCAAGACGGCCTGGACCACGGCATCAGGCGGGATCGCGCGCCGCGCACTCTCATCGACTTTCTCTCTCAAGCGTTGAGCAGTTTCTCCATACAAACGCTTGCCTTCAGCCGGAATAACCGTCTCGAGAGTGAGCGCAGTGTTCAGCGACTTGTTCCATATCGGGGTGGCGATGGCTCCTGGTTCGATGATCGATACCTCAATTCCCCAGGGATACAGTTCCAGCCGCAACGCATCGGTGAGCGCCTCCAATGCAAACTTCGAGGCTGAATACGGTCCCATCATCGGAATGGTGCCGCGCCCCGCGATTGAGCCCATGTTGACGATGCGTCCACGTGACTGCCGGATCAAGGGAAGCAGCGCTTGGGTGACCGCAATCTGTCCGATGACATTGACCTCGAATTGACGGCGCAATTCCGCCAGCGGAATGAGCTCTAACGGACTCGCGATCGCAATCCCGGCGTTGTTCACCAGTCC
>DASTJX010000352.1:0-5550 GCA_035716265.1 Nitrospira sp. | reverse complement strand
CGGGATCCCGAGTCGCTGATTTAGGTGCGGGCGGGGGGTATTTCACATGGCATCTGGCGAGTGCTGCCGGCCCTCAAGGACGGGTGTACGCAGTGGATATCGATGAGACAGGCTTGAGTATCATCGCGAAGGACCTGCAGGCCAGGCACATCACGAACGTCGTGCCGGTTCACGCCGAACCCACGGACGCAAAATTGCCTGAACCGGTGGACCTGGTATTCAGTTGCGACACCTACCATCACATGGACGACCGTGTCGCATACTTCACATCATTAGCCCGATATCTCACGCCAGACGGGCGGGTGGCGATTCTTGATTTCCATCCGCATGGATTCTTCTCGGGTCTTCTGGGTCATGGTTCTGCAGCTGAAGACGTCCGGCGCGAGATGGAATCGGCCGGGTACGCGTGGACGGCCGACTTTGATATCATTGACCGTCAGCACTTCCAAATATTCTCGAGAACAGGATCTTGAGCCCTCTTCTCATGACGTCAGTTGCGAGCACCGACCACGTCTCGTAAGATAGTTCGCATGGATCCCCAAACGATCACGCGCATCAAAACACAAACGCCCGCGCCCTACCAGTTGACGGCGATCAATCAGGACACGCACGACACGAAGACCTTCTGTTTCGCGCTGCCTGAAGACGCGACCCTGGACATGCTGCCCGGCGATCATCTCTACGTGCATGCGACCATCAATGGGAAAGCGGTCAAGCGGCCTTACACACCGTCCTCTGTCCCCGGCACCACCGGCTATTTCGATCTCACGGTCAAACGGTACGAGAATGGAACGGTTTCACGGTACCTGCATGATCGGGAGATCGGCGACAGCGTGCTCATGAGCGGGCCGAACAGCGGCGGTCATTGGGTGGACGGCATGGCCAAGCAGGTGGGATGTGTGGCGGGGGGCACCGGGATCACACCGATCATTTCCATTATTCGCTGGATTCTCGCGCAAGGCCTTCCGGTGGAACTATCTCTCGTTTTTGCGAATAAGAGCGAAGCAGACATTATTTTTCGTGACGAATGGGAAGCTGACGAACGTGAGCATGCAAACTTCCACGTCTTTCACGTCTTGGAGCAACCGCCTGCCGGCTGGACACAGGGCCGAGGACGAATCACGGAAGAGACCTTGCGCACGCACCTTCCTCAACCTGGTCCCCAGACCGTGGTCTTTCTCTGCGGGCCACCGATGATGGTTGATGCGCTGGAAGGGACACTCAAGGGCATGGGTTATCCGGAACAGTCCATCATCCTTCCTTAGCGATTCGTCTGCGTCAAGGCTTGACGCAGCGGTACTCGGCGTCCGCTTCACCACAGACACATCGGGCCTCCGCTGAAAGGCTCCGCCTTATTCGATGGTGAAGTTCAGGACCATGCCTTGAGCGGCATGCGATTCGCTCATAGCGGTGTTGGAGAATAGGCACATGATGGCGTAGCGGCCTGGTGTCAGGTTTGCGGTAAAGGTCCCGTCTCGTCCGGGCTCGAGTCCGCTCATTCCACCGATGAGTGTGCCCGGTAAACGGGTCGGGCTGTCCTGATGGATAGCAGTCAGCACATCTTCGGTTGACACGCCCGGATCGAGACGAATGAAACTGGCTTGATGGGTTTGGTTTCCCCGATTGACGACATAGAAGGTATGGCGGCCCTTTCGGAGCGGTTGAACGACTACAAATTCGTATTCAAACATCGCCATATGGAAGCTGCCGCGGAATTCGGGTGGCGGCGGTTTCGTCTCGATTACCCGCATGGTCTTCTGCATACCAAGCGTGGCGTGCGTCTGGTGGTTTTTCCCTGGAATGCCGCAGATGATCACATAGGAGCCTGGCTCCAAATACAATGTAGCTTCAGCCGCCTGGCCTGCTCCCACCGCATTCGGGCCTCCCATCTGTTTGGCCCAGGGCGGGATACTTTGCGAGCCTGATTGGAGGGCGACAGCCAACTCCGCCGGTGTCCTGCCGGCTTCCAACTTCAGTAATTGCAGTTGATGCGGTTCCTTGCCGCGGTTGCGCAGGCGGATGGTCGTTTGGCCGGCTGGAAGGGTCTCAGGGCCGTCAAAACGATGCTCCCGGGCGTAAAAGGTCGCCTCCCTAGGTGACGCGGCGCTGGCTGATTGGGAAGAGAGCGTGGCAGCGGCGATCAGGATGTAGACACAACACTCGCCGAACCGGAAAGCATTCCGCATGGTTCCTCCCTGAGAACGACATGTTCCTCGCGGCCTCAGCGACGGGCTAGACCAACGGACCGGCGACAATAGTAATAACTTTACCTACAAGATTTAGCAATAGAGCCATTCGGATCGGTGGGCTCCTCTAGTCGAAGTTCCCCCGTCCATGAGGGGCCGACAAGTCCTGCTGGGGGCCGAGAGGGACAATGCGGGTGGGATTGATGTCGTCGTGGGTGACGTAGTAGTGACGCTTGATATGGTCGAAATTGACCGTGTCGGCAATCCCTTCAGTTTGATAGAGGTCTTTGAGATAGCCGAAGAGATTCGGGTAGTCGGCAATGCGGCGGATGTTGCACTTGAAGTGGCCATGATAGACGGCGTCAAACCGGATGAGCGTGACGAAGAGGCGCCAATCCGTTTCGACGAATTGCGAGCCGAACAAATACCGGCGATCTCTGAGCCGCTGCTCGACTCGATCGAGCGCCTCGAAGAGCCGCCGCACCGCCTTTTCATAGGCAGCCTGTGTTGTCGCGAAGCCTGCACGATAGACGCCGTCGTTCACATTCTCGTAGAGGAATGTGTTCCACTGCTCGATCTCATTGCGCAGGTCTGCCGGATACAGATCGAGACGGCTGGGAGTGAAGGCAGTGAACTCAAGATTGAACATCCGCATGAGATCGTCGTCGGAATTCGAGACGATACGCTTGGTCAGGGTATCCCAAAGCGCCGGCACCGTCACACGTCCGAGGTACGCAGGATCAGTCGCCCTATAGGCCTCACTGAGGTAACGGAATCCATTGATGGGATCCTGGGAATGACCCGGTCCATCGCGAAAGGCCCAGCCACGTTCGTCTCGAATCGGATCGACCACGGTCATCCCCACGACGTGTTCGAGCTGTTTCAACTTGCGTACGATGATCGTCCGGTGTGCCCAGGGGCATGCCCACGAAACGTAGAGATGATACCGGCCTGAGGCCGCTGGATAGCCGGAGGCTCCATCAGCCGATACCCATCCTCGAAACGTATCCTCCTGCCTCGTGAATTCACCCTTCGCTGATTGTTCGTTTGGGAATTGCGGTCGACCAGTCATGAGTGGCTCTGCAGGCGAGTATGGCACAGAGCATGGTACAGACAACAGACCACCGGGCCTCTTTCCGCAAAAGAAATGCCGGGTTGCGACAACTGTGCTAGGGACTCACCGCGTTCAAGAACGGTCCGTCATTTGCAAATATGGCATGTTACAGGACTCGTCCATTCCAAAGCCTCGAATTGGGTTGTAAATAAGTAGAAGCAAGCAAAGGGACGGCTTTCCGTGACCTCATGCCACCAGTCGTGCGCGTGAGGCGAAGCGTGTCAATGTTGCGCACAACATGGCAGAATTCAATCCCGCGAATAGCAAACGGTTGAGGGAACAAGCGGATCAATTGAGCCGCACAACTTCCCATCAGCTGCCTAAGCTCACCCCGCACAGCGTTGAGGCGCTTGTCCATGAGCTCCGCGTACACCAGTTTGAATTGGAGCTGCAATGCCAGGAGCTCAAAGATGCGCAAGCTGAATTGGAGGAAAGTAGGGACCGGTATCGTGAGTTGTATGAATCCATCCCCATCGGGTATGCGACGATCGGCGGCTCCGGCCGGATCCACGACTTGAATCCCGCCGGAATGTCCTTGCTGGGGTTGCCGTCCACTCTCAGCAAGCTCCCCAACTTCATGATGTTTTTCGTGTCGGAGGGCGATGCAGACGTCGTGGCGCGGCTGTGTCGCAGCGCGCTGAGGGAGCAACAGCCTGGCAGTGCTGAATTACGGATGCGAAAATCTGACGGGAGTCCCTTCACGGCGGCTTTGCACGCCGAGCCCGTGCTGACAGGAGCGGGAAAGGGCGAGCGCGTCCGCATCACTTTCAAAGACGTGACCAGGACCCGAGAGGTCGAGGAGTCCTTGCGACAGCAGCAACTAGAACTGGAAGCGAACCGGGTGGAGCTCCAGGATCTCATGGCGAAACTCTTTACCGCTCAGGAAGAGGAACGCAGGCGGATTGCCTGCGATCTGCATGACGATCACTGCCAACGCATCACGGCCATGATTCTGGAGGCCAGTTCAATCGAAAAGCTTGTCAGAGTGGCCATGCCGTCGCTTCTGCCCAAAATGGGTGCGCTCAAGGAAAAACTCAACGGCATCCTGGACGATTTCCGCCATTTGACCCATGAGCTACATCCACGGCACCTCGATACCGTGTCGCTGGCGTGCTCAATGCGCATGCACATCAAGGAATTTATCGACTACACGGATCTGCGAGTTGAATTTAAGGAGCACGATGTTCCGGCGCACCTGCCGCTTCCCATCACGATTTGTCTCTATCGCCTGCTGCAAGAAAGTCTTGGCAACACTCGCAAACACGCGAATGCCAAGGAGATCGTCGTAGAGCTGACCGGCAGAAAGGACGAAGTCGAGCTGTCCGTGTCCGACGACGGAGCCGGATTTAATTTTGCGGATTATAAGAAAGGTCTGGGGCTCAGAAGCATGCAGGAGCGGGTACGGCCGCTCCACGGTCGCGTCCGCATCGACAGCCAACAAGGCCGAGGGACGACGGTCCTGATCAATATCCCGCTGCCTTTCGGAGCCTAGAGAGAAACGGCGGCAGGTCTTCTGGCCGGTGTATTCTCGTTCACGACTACAACAGCTTTCTGTAAACCCATGATCGTCATCGACGAAAGGAGCGATCGGACTGACCTCTGCGTCCGTAAGCGACCGCTTCACATCCCACAATACAGAAACGTGCTCATTGAACGGTCACCGACCGTCTTGTGACAAGATCCGGATATACGCAAGCACGTCCTGCATCTCACCGTCGGTGAGCCGGCCACGCCAGGCGTGCATGGGGCTGTAGACGCCGCCGTGCTCTATCATGCGCAAGAGCGATTCGTCCGATTTCAAGAACGATCCGGATCGATGGAAGTTGGCCGGCGGGATGGTGAGCAAGACGGCATTCGGTCCGTCGCCATGCCCATCTGCGCCATGGCAACTGAGGCAGTGTCGTTCATAGATGGCTTTGCCGCGCGACAGATCAGGCGGATACTCCTGCGCGATGAGAGGGACCGGCAGCGCCAGACTGATCAAAAGGAAGAAACCAGAGCGTGAAATTTTGCCGGTCATACATCAACGGATCGGCTGCCGTTTCGGGTGTTCAGGAATTGTGAGCAAATGTCGAACGCTTTTCAAGCGCCTCGGCGACCCGCCCCGATGCAGGTGCCCCTTGCCGCAAGGCGTGAATCCTGATAATTCTCACCGCAGCCGCGATGCCACGCGGCATACCCATACACATGGAGTTCTAAGACCATGAGTGCCTCACGTCCCATCGTCGGCATGCTGGTAGGAGGAGGTCC
>DASTJX010000351.1:0-4362 GCA_035716265.1 Nitrospira sp. | reverse complement strand
CAAATGAACGGGCAACGGCGGTGGCCCGGCTTCGTGAATAATACCTCCACCCAAGGGTGAGTAGCAGGCACATGGCACTTTGACCCGGCCAAGCGCCGGGGGGCCTCGGGAAGCTCCTAGGGAGCACCCCTTTTGGGGGATCTGTCAAATCTGACAGTGTTCCCGTCAAAGTGGGCGCTGTACAGTGCTTCTCCGGTTGCGCCGGGTGTACTGACATTGTGAGGAGTGCCGCCATCGCTAATTGACAATCTCATCCACACTTTCAGTTGGAGAAGCGCTATGACAACTCTCAACTCTCACGAGCAACAACAGCAGCAGATGAATAGACACCCGGGTTTCATTGCGGCACTCGATCAAAGCGGGGGCAGCACGCCCAAGGCGCTCAGTCTCTACGGCATCAAAGAAACTGCGTGGTCCAATGAAAAGGAGATGTTCGACCTCGTGCATCGGATGCGGGCGCGCATCATGACCAGTCCCAGCTTTACTGGAGACCGGATCATCGGCGCCATCTTGTTCGAGAACACTATGGACGGTGAGATCGAGGGGAGGCCTACTGCGGACTATCTTTGGAACGTGAAGCGAGTCGTTCCTTTTCTCAAGGTCGACCAGGGCCTTGCGCCTGAAAAGGATGGAGTCCAGTTGATGAAGCCCATCCCGGGGCTTGCTGCCCTGCTCGAAAAGGCCACCGGCAAAGGAATTTTCGGGACCAAAATGCGCTCGGTGATCAAACAAGCCAATCCAGCCGGTATCAAGGAAATCGTCAGGCAGCAGTTTGATCTCGCTAAGCAAATTCTCTCCGCCGGCCTCGTACCGATCATCGAGCCCGAAGTGGACATCCGCTGTCCGGAGAAGGCCAAGGCCGAAGCGTTGCTCAAAGACGCCGTCCTGAAGGAGCTCAACGGGTTGGCGACGAATCAGTTGGTCATGCTCAAGCTCACAATTCCGGAACAAGACGACTTCTACCTCGATTGCATCCGACATCGCAATGTGCTGAGGGTTGTCGCACTATCAGGTGGTTATACGAGGGAAGAGGCGAACATCCGTCTGCGCAGGAATCACGGGCTCGTGGCGAGTTTTTCGCGAGCGCTCGTCGAAGGGCTGTCTGCACAGCAATCCGACGCGGAGTTCAACGCCATGTTGGACAAATCTATTCAGAGCATCTTTGATGCGTCGAATACCTGAGGGACTGGCTCCGGCGCAGCCGGTGCCTGTCCCTCTCTAACAACGGGGACAGTCGCCGAGAAGAAGGGCGACCGTCCCGACATGCGCAGCCGGTGCCGGTCCCTCTCTAACAACGGGGACTGTCGCCGAGAAGAAGGGCGACCGTCCCCGACATGCGGATATTGGTGATCAATAGCGGCAGCTCGTCAATCAAATTTCGGCTCTCGGATGTGGTTGAGGAGAACGGGACACTGGCGACGCGACCGGCCCTGCTCGAAGGAGCCGTCAAAGGCATCGGAGGCATGCCGAGCTTCGACGTGACTGGACAACAGGTGGCCCGTTCCGCACTCAAGAGAGAGGCTCAAGATCATACTCAAGCGATGCATGCAATCTTTAATCGGCTCGGCGATTTGCGGCGCGGCATTGAAGCCGTGGGACATAGGGTCGTGCACGGTGGAGAACGGTACGTCGAGTCCACCGTGATTACCGAGCAGGTGGAAGCAGGCATCGATGCCCTGTCCGAGTTGGCGCCACTGCACAACCCCGCCTGTCTTGCGGGCATTCGCGGGGCGAAGGCGGTGATGGGATCAACCGTTCCGATGGTGGCCGTTTTTGATACGGCGTTTCACCGAACGATGCCTGAAGTGGCTCGCCGATATGCGATTCCGCTCGACGTGGCCGACCGGCATCATATTCGTCGGTATGGGTTTCACGGGATCGCACATGCCTCATTGGCCAACGGTTATGCGGCCGGCACTGGCAAACCTCTGCAGCAGACGCGTCTGATTACGCTGCAGCTGGGCAATGGGTGTTCGGTCGCCGCAATCGCCGACGGAAAATCGGTCGACACCTCCATGGGGTTTACGCCGCTGGAAGGCCTGGTGATGGGGACTCGATCCGGTGACGTGGATGCCTCCATCGTCACCTACCTCTCCGAGCGGGAAAAAATTGAGCCGGCTGAAGTAGAGGGGTGGCTCAATGAGCGATCCGGGCTCCTGGGGCTTTCCGGAAGATCCAATGACATGCGGGAACTGCTTCGCGCAGCCGAGCAGGAACAAGACCAGCATGCCGAATTCGCCATAGACCTCTTCTGCTATCGGGCGCGCAAGTATGTCGGCGGCTACCTGGCCGTCTTGGGCGGGGCGGAGGCGATCGTGTTCGGAGGCGGCATCGGTGAAAACGCCCCTGAAATTCGCCGTCGAATCTGTCAAGGCATGGAGTGGTGCGGGATCAGCCTCCAGGAGGATCGCAATCGAGCCGCCGTAGGACTCAACGCCGGCTCGGCGGCGAAGATCAGTACGGAAGATTCACAGCTGGCGGTGTATGTGGTGGCGGCGGATGAGGAGACATGGATTGCGAAGGAAACGGCTCGCTGCGCGCGAGCGATGATTTCATAAACGTTCAACGCTGGACACGAATGCCAGGCGAACGCGGGAAGGAGTGAAACATGGGTGCTGCATTATCGGAAAAAGAGCTGAAGCTGATCGATGCCTATTGGCGGGCGGCCAATTATCTCTCGGTCGGACAGATCTACTTGTATGACAATCCGCTTCTGAAAAAGCCGTTGACAAAAGAGCATGTCAAACCGCGTCTGCTCGGCCACTGGGGCACGACGCCCGGGTTGAATTTTATCTATGCCCACTTGAATCGGATGATCAAGCAGCGGGACCTGAACATGATCTACATCATCGGTCCCGGACACGGAGGGCCAGGGATCGTTGCGAACGCATACATGGAAGGGACCTACTCAGAGGTGTATCCGAACATCTCGCAAGACGAAGAGGGCATGAAGCGCCTGTTCACTCAGTTTTCATTTCCAGGCGGCGTCCCGAGTCATGTGGCGCCAGAGACCCCGGGATCCATTCACGAAGGGGGCGAATTGGGCTACGCGGTGTCGCATGCCTATGGCGCGGCGTACGACAATCCCGACCTGATCGTCGCGTGCGTCGTCGGCGACGGGGAAGCGGAAACCGGTCCGCTGGCAACCTCGTGGCACTCCAATAAGTTCCTCAATCCGCTCACCGACGGCGTGGTGCTGCCCATTTTGCATTTGAACGGCTATAAGATCGCCAATCCCTGCGTATTGGCCCGCATCAGTCATGAGGAATTGGATCAGCTCTTCCGAGGCTACGGGTATACGCCTTACTTTGTCGAGGGAAGCGATCCCGAGAAAATGCACCAGACGATGGCCGCCACGCTCGATACGATCATCGAAGACATTCACCGCATCAAAACGGAAGCTCGCCGGACCGGCGCCAAAAAGCGGCCGCTCTGGCCGATGATCGTTCTTCGTTCGCCGAAAGGATGGACATGTCCGAAAGAGATCGACGGGAAACGGACCGAAGACTATTGGCGGAGCCATCAAGTGCCGATGGGCGAAATGCACGAGAAACCTGAGCACGTCAAAATTTTAGAAAAATGGATGAAAACGTACAAGCCGGAGGAGCTCTTCGACAAGACCGGCCGTCTGAAGCCTGAGCTGGGGGAGCTGCCACCGAAGGGCGACCGCCGCATGAGCGCCAATCCGCATGCGAATGGAGGATTGCTGCTTCGAGACTTGCGCCTGCCGGATTTTCGTAACTATGCCGTCCAGGTGACCAAACCTGGATCGGCGATGGCAGAATCCACCCGTCACATGGGCAAGTTCTTGCGCGACACGATGAAGCTGAACATGGAGAGCCGCAATTTCCGTCTGTTCAGTCCCGATGAAAACAACTCAAACCGTTGGCAGGACGTGCTGGAAGTGACAAATCGCGCGTGGATGGGCGAAATCTATCCGTACGATGATCACCTGGCGCCGGACGGCCGGGTCATGGAAATGCTCAGCGAGCACCAGTGCCAGGGATGGCTGGAAGGCTATCTGTTGACCGGCCGGCACGGCTTCTTTTCCTGTTATGAAGCCTTCATCCACATCATCGACTCCATGTTCAACCAGCATGCGAAGTGGCTGAAAGTCTGCAATGAGATACCTTGGAGACGGCCGATCGCCTCGCTCAACTACCTCCTGAGTTCCCACGTTTGGAGGCAGGACCATAACGGATTCAGCCACCAAGATCCCGGGTTTATCGACCACGTTGTCAACAAGAAAGCCGACGTGGTACGGGTCTATCTTCCGCCCGATGCGAATACCCTACTGTCCGTGACCGATCATTGCCTGCGCAGCCGGAATTACGTCAACGTCATCGTGGCCGGGAAGCAGCC
>DASTJX010000350.1:0-9782 GCA_035716265.1 Nitrospira sp. | reverse complement strand
TATTTATATATGGGGAGACGGAGCGGATCTGTGAATCGTTACGATCAGACTTCGAGGATTTCCTGTTCCTTCTTCTTGATGGCATCGTCGATTTTCTGCACGTATTGATCGGTCAGCTTTTGAATTTCCGCTTCCGATTTTCGCAATTCGTCCTCGGTCAATTTGGCATCTTTTTGAAGTTTCTTCAACTCTTCGTTGGCATCGCGACGAAATCCCCGGACGTGAACCTTGGTGTCCTCGCCATGCTTCTTGCAGATCTTGCTCAGTTCTTTGCGGCGTTCTTCGGTGAGGGGAGGCAGCGGCACGCGAATGATTTTGCCGTCATTGGACGGCGTAATGCCCAATCCCGATACGGAAAGCGCTTTCTCGACCTCCTTGATAAGTTGCGGCTCCCAAGGTTGAATCGTAATAAGCCGCGCTTCCGGCGTCGAGAGATTCGCGACCTGCCTCAACGGCGTCATCGTGCCGTAATAATCCACACGCACATTGTCAAGTAGCGCGATCGACGCCCGTCCCGTGCGCAAGCCGGCCAGGTCCCGTTTCAAGTGCTCCAGCGCGCCTTCCATCTTTCCCGTCACAGCTTGGCGAATGGCAGCTGAGTTTGACATAACGACTCCGCAAGAAATTAGCGTTTGTCCACGGTGACGACCGTCCCAATCGGCTCACCGAGGGCCACCCGCTTGAAATTGCCGGGGATCTTCAGATTGAAGACGACCAGCGGCAGTTGATTGTCCATGCAGAGACTGATGGCTGTCGAGTCCATGACTGCGAGATGTTGGTTCAGGATCGAAAGGAACGAGATCTCCGTATATTTCTTCGCCCCGGGGTTCTTTGCCGGGTCTGCGTCGTAAATGCCGTCAACTTTTGTGCCCTTCATGATAACCTGCGCACCGATCTCCATAGCGCGAAGCGCGGCGGCGGTGTCCGTGGAAAAGTAGGGATTGCCGGTGCCTCCGGCGAAAATCACGACCCGCTTCTTCTCTAGATGCCGGATGGCCCTCCGGCGTATATACCCTTCGGCCAGCTGCCGCATCTCGATTGCGGATTGGACTCGTGTCATCACGCCGGAGCGTTCCAACGCATTTTGAAGCGCCAACGCATTGAGCACGGTGGCCAACATGCCCATGTAGTCCGCGGAGGCCCGTTCCATTCCGGAGGCGCTGGCGGCAATGCCGCGGAAGATGTTCCCCCCGCCGATGACGATGGCCACTTGGATGTCGAGGGAGACCACCTCGGCGATTTCGGCGGCGAGGCCTTCGAGGACGGAGGGCTGGATACCGTAGCCCTGCTCACCGGCCAACATCTCTCCACTCACTTTGAGGAGGATGCGCCGGTATTTCGCAGAGCTCATGCTTCGCCTAGTTGATAGCGTGTGAAGCGGCGGATGTTCATGTTCTCGCCGATTTTGGCGATCTTCTGGGCGAGGAGGTCTTTGACCATGACGGCGGGGTCCTTGATGAACGCCTGTTCCATCAGGCAGCTTTCCTGGTAAAACTTTTCCAGTTTCCCGTCCACGATCTTCGGCCAGGCAGCCGGCGGCTTGCCCATCTCTTTGGCCTGACCTTCGTAAATGGCACGTTCTTTTTCGACGACCTCCTTGGGGATGTCCTCGCGCCTCACGTATGAGGGCTTGGCAGCGGCGACCTGCAACGCCAGGTCATTGACGAAGGTCTTGAATTCTTCGTTCCTGGCCACGAAGTCGGTCTCGCAGTTGACTTCGATCAGCACACCGATTTTGCCGCCCATATGAATGTAGGCGTGAATCAACCCCTGGTTGGTTTCCCGACCGGATTTCTTCTGCGCAGCGGCCAGGCCCTTTTGTCTGAGGTAATCAATCGCCTTGTCGATGTCATCGCCGCTCTCCTGCAAGGCTTTCTGGCAGTCCAGAATGCCGGCGCCCGTTTTCTCTCGCAATTCTTTGACCAACTGACTTGCTCCAGCCATGCGCAATCGTCCTTCTTCGTGGATTCGATGGATGTGTGCTGTCGCTCGAAACGATGGTTATGACGCGGGGGCGCCAGCCAGCGATGCCGTCGCGGCTTTGTCTTCTGCGGCGGGACTCGAGTGGAATTCGGCCTCGTCGCGTTGCGTGCGCAAATGGGCGCCTTCGATGCAGGCGTCCGCGATGCGCGACGTGATGAGCTTGATCGAACGAATTGCGTCGTCGTTACCGGGAATCGGGTACGTGATGTTGTCGGGATCGCAGTTGCTGTCGATGATGGCGATGACGGGAATTTCCAATCGGGTCGCCTCCTGGACCGCAATCCGTTCGACCCGGGTGTCGAGCACGAAGACGGCGCCGGGAAGGCCGCGCATGTTCTTGATGCCGGTAAGGAACTTCTGCAGCTTGACGATTTCCTTCTGTTTTTGTGCGATCTCTTTCTTGGTCAGGCCGTATTGGGCCGGATCGGCGAGCATGCCTTCCAGTTTTTTCATTTTGTCGATGCTGCGCCGGATGGTCTGGAAATTGGTGAGCATCCCGCCGAGCCAACGCTGGTTCACGTAGAACATATTGGAGCGGACGGCTTCTTCCTGCAGGATTTCCGCCGCTTGACGCTTGGTGCCGACGAACAGCACGGACTGCCCTGAGGTCACGGTGTCACGGACGAAGGCATAGGCCTGTTCCATTCTGGCAACCGTCTGTTGTAAATCGATGATGTAAATGCCGTTGCGTTCGCCGAAGAGGAACTTCTTCATCTTCGGGTTCCACCGATTGGTCTGGTGCCCGAAATGGACACCGGCTTCCAATAATTCCTTGATTGACACGACTCCCATACCTTCACCTCCCCTCAAGGCTTGCAGAGCGCCAACAGGCGAGGGGGCACGCCCCCTTATTCTCAAGCCAAGCGACGTCAGTGACGTCGAAATATATTTGAATAATTTCCCTCTGGCGTGCGTTCACGGAAGAGGGAGCCTGGATCGTAAGCCCCGAAGCCTTGGAACGTTAGCACAATGACCCCGAGTTTACAAGGTTTCAGCTGAGGGCGATTAGCCTTACGAGCGATAGCTCGCATTGATCCGCACGTAGTCGTAAGACAAGTCTGTCGTCCACAGATGGGACCGGTGAGGCCCCTGGCCCAATTTCACCTGTATCGTGAACTCCTTGCGATGAAAGACCCTGGCAATTCTTCGTTCGGCGGCCGGTCCAAGACCGACTCCCTTCCTGACCATGGGCACGCCTCCAAACGACACGTCGATCCTCGCGGGATCCAATGCCACTCCCGCCCTGCCGATGGCCGCCATCACGCGGCCCCAGTTGGCATCTTCCCCGAACAGGGCGGTCTTCACCAGGTTCGACGTGCCGATGGTGTTGGCGACCTGCCTGGCCTGGAGGGTCGTGCGGGCCCCCTCCACCTCGATTTTGACGACTTTCGTCACACCTTCACCGTCGCGGCAAATGGCAAGCGCTAATGGCTGGCAGGCGGTGGTCAGAAGGTGCACAAACTCGCGGAAGGCCGGGGTTCCCTCCGTAATCGGCCGATTGCCGGCCAGTCCGTTGGCAAGACACAGCACCGTATCATTGGTGCTGGTGTCTCCATCGACGGAGATGCAATTGAAGGACTCGTCCACCGCCCGTGTCAGCGCTCGTTGCAGGGCAGTTCGGGTAATGGCCGCATCCGTCGTGAGGTAACCCAGCATGGTGGCCATGGCGGGATGGATCATCCCGGAGCCCTTCGCCATCCCTCCGATGATGACCGTTCGGCCGTTGATGCGCGCACGCCGGACGATGGCTTTCGAGGTGAGATCGGTCGTGAGAATGGCACGAGCCGCGTGCGGTCCGCCGCGGCTGCTCACACGCTCGAATAAATCGGGGATTGCTTTGACGATGCGGTCGACTGGAAGCGGGCGTCCGATGACTCCCGTCGAGCCGACAAAGACCTCGTGAATGGGAATGCCCAGCGTTCGTGCGACGACCGTCGCAGTGCGTTGGGCCGCAGCCATGCCCGCGCGGCCGGTGCAAGCGTTCGCATTGCCACTGTTGATCAGAATGGCACGCCCAACGCCGCGGCGCAGATGCAGGCGGTCGAGGGTCACCGGTGCCGCGACGACCTGGTTGGTCGTGAACACGCCGGCGATCGGGCCGCTGCGATCCGACACGACGAGCGCAAGATCGAGCAACCCTGCTTTCTTGATGCCGCAATGCACGGCGGCGGCACGAAAACCCTGGGGCGCTGTAATGCCACGAGAGTCGTTCTGGCTCATGAAGACCTGCGCATTGAAGGATGATCGAAGGGTTAGGGATATGCGGCGGGCGCGGTCAGGCCGGTCTCTTCCGGAAGTCCCAGCATCAAGTTCATCGCTTGGATCGCCTGCCCGGCGGCACCTTTGACCAGATTGTCGAGGGCCGCGACCGTCACGAACCAGCCGGCGCGTTGATCGGCGTAGACGCCGATGTCGCAATAGTTGGACCCTTTGATGTAGCGGGGATTGGGCATGACGGTCTCAGACAGTCGGATGAAACGATCGTTCTTGTAAAACGTGTGATAGAGCGCACGTATGTCCGCCAGCGGCAGGGGCTTCTTCAAGCGGCAATAGGCTGTGCTGAGGATGCCGCGATTCATCGGTACGAGATGTGGCGTAAAGGTCACGGTACTGGAATCGGGATCCGCGTTGGCAGAGCCGGCTTGACGGTGCAGCAGCGCGTGGAGTTCCTGCTCGATTTCCGGAATATGGCGATGCTGACCGATCTTGTATGGCTCAAGCGACTCATGGGCCTCGGGGAAATGATAGGGCAGAGCCGGACTTCTCCCGGCGCCGGAGATGCCTGACTTGGCGTCGATCACGACGCTGTGTGGTTGCACGAGATCCTGGGCGAAGAGCGGCGCCAATTGTAGAATGGCTGCTGTCGGGTAGCATCCGGGCGATGCGACCAACTTCGCTTTGGCAATGGCCTCGCGATGCAATTCCGGGAGACCGTAGACCGCGGATTTCAGGAGATGAGGATGGGTATGAGCCGTTTGATACCAGCGTTCGTAGACGGCAGGATCTTTCAAGCGATAGTCGGCACTCAAGTCGACGACGAACGTTCCGGTTTCCACACAGGCCGCAACCGGAGCCAAAGATTTGGTATGTGGGAGCGCGAGAAACACGGCATCGGCCTGTTGAGCCAGGGTTTCTGGGGCGAGCGATTGAAACGTTAAAGGAATCGTGCCCGCCAGGCTGGGAAAGACCGTGGCGACCGGAGTCCCTGCCGATTTCTCTGAGGTGACGGTGACGACTTCAAAATATGGATGGAGCGTGGCAAGGCGGACGAGCTCCGCTCCGGCATAGCCGCTGGCACCTGCGATGGCAATTCGAATCTTTCTCATAGCAGCACACGGATGCTGCAAAAGCGGATATTTTCACCCGCCCAACCAGGCGGTTCTGTTTTCACCCGCCCTCCCACCGATTGTTGCTCAATCGTTAACCCGTGGACGCGCCTTTCACCAGGCTGCGTTCTCGCATCGCTCAAACCCTCGACGTTCCTAGAACCGTACGCCTCGGATTCTCGCTCACTGCGGCCTTGCTGGGAGGGCTTTTTCAGCATCCTTATACTCTTATATCCTTTGTATCGTTCACTGTGTTTATAGCTGCAGACATAAAAAAAGGGAAGGCCGGAAGCCTTCCCTTTTTCCAGATGCTGGCTCCGGCGCTTAGCGCTTGGAGTATTGGAACCGCTTTCTCGCTCCCTTTTGGCCGTATTTTTTTCGCTCTTTCACGCGCGAGTCGCGGGTGAGGAGACCTTCCTTCTTGAGAGGGGCACGAAGTGGCTGGCTTAGGGACACCAGGGCTCGGGCGATTGCGTGCCGGAGCGCGCCGGCTTGTCCGGTCGGTCCGCCGCCGTGCACGGTCGCCTTGATGGAAAATTTGCCGGAGACTCCGGCCATTTCCAGCGGGAGCTGAATGATCTGGCGCAGTGTCAGTCGAGGAAATGCCTTTTCGAGCGGTTGATCATTCACGGTAATGTCACCCGCCGTGCCGGTGACCCAAGCGCGGGCGATTGCGCATTTCCGCCGTCCGGTCGCGTATTCGGTTGCCACTGCCATGCTCTCTCCTCCTTTAGCAGGATGTTGTAAACGCCCTTCAGCTACCTTCTCGCGGCGCTCAAGCCTTCAACGTACGAACACTTGTACGCTTCCGGCTTTCGCTTGCTGCGGCCTTGCTGAACGACGTGTTGGCCATCCTATGAACAAATCAATTGAGTGTGATCGTTTCCGGATTCTGCGCCTGATGCGGATGTGTAGTGCCCGCATAGACCCGAAGTTTCTTTGCCATGTGGTTGCCAAGCGGTGTCTTCGGCAGCATGCCTTCGATTGCCTCGACGAGCAGTCTTGTCGGATCTTTACGGAACACATGTTTGGCGGTAGCGGTTTTCAAGCCACCCGGATACCCCGAATGGCTGCGATACAGCTTCGTTTCCATCTTATCGCCGGTCAAGTGGATCTTTTCGGCGTTGATGATGACCACATGATCGCCCATGTCGACGTTAGGGGTGAACGTCGGCCGATGCTTGCCTCGAAGCATCCCTGCCACGCGAGCCGCAAGGCGTCCCAGCGTTTTGCCTTCGGCATCGACCAAATACCATTTCTCTTGCACGTCGGCTGGTTTCTGCAAATACGTCGACATCATCTCACCGCGCTCCTTCACGCCAAGTGATCACAAGTTGAAAGATCAAGACTCTCGTACTTCCTGTTGGTTCACGCTGTTCTTATCCTGTTTGGCCAGCCACGAATCAAGATTGGCCGTGTTCCGGCGCGCCAGCACGTCTTCCGTGATGTACAGTGGCGCATTGGTGCGCAGGGCGAGCGAGATGGCGTCGCTTGGCCGAGCGTCCACTGTGCGCTCCACCCCGTTGTTCTCGAGATATACCGTCGCATAATAGGTGCTGTTCTTCACGTCGCCGATCACGATGCGTCGCACATGGACGTTCAAATGCTCTGCAATGCTCTTGATCAAATCATGGCTCATCGGCCGTGGAGTCAAGGTCGTATCGAGCGCCAGTTTGATCGCATGCCCTTCGGCCGCACCGATCCAAATTGGAAAGTTGTCTGAATGACCGTCCTGACGGCTCAAGACCAGGATTTTGGTGTCCGTGCTGGTTTCATCCAGGACACGATCCACTTTATAGGCGATGAGTCCCTGATCGGGCGTGGCAGGCGTGTGTTCCATTATGAGTCCAATTTTCCGAAATCTTCGGGTTTCAGATTCTCCAGCCACTGTTCGAGTTCTTCTGAGCTCTGTTTATTGAGCACGGTTTCCTTGGCGAACACCGGGGCGTTCGATCGGAGCGCCAGCGCAATAGCGTCGCTGGGGCGCGCGTCCACGGTGTATTCCGAATCTTCATACATCAGGTGGATTTTCGCGAAGTAGGTATTTTCGTTGAGGTCTGTAATGACGACACTGATGACTTTGGCGTCGTAGGCATCGAGAATCGATTTCATAAAATCATGGGTCATCGGACGGGGAGGAGCCACGTTTTCCAGCGCCATGCTGATGGCGCCGGCTTCGGCTTTGCCGACCCAGATTGGAAGCATCTCGTGGCCCTCTTCGTCGCGCAGGACGACGATGTAGGCATTATTGTAGGGGTCGAACATCAAACCTTTGAGATGCATCTGTGTGATCACAGCACGCGAGGCTCCAGCCGGTATTTAGGGAGCAAATCTCCAGACCGCGAAAGGAACTGTGCACCCTAGCATTTTTGAATTTGGGCTGTCAACGAAGCCGGCGACTTCGCTGGAGAAACCGCCGGCCATTGGGGCCCGGAGGACGGGCGAAAAACCGAGGTCACGACTGAGGACGATAATTTTGATCCAACTTAGCGGTGTCCGCTTGCTCCTCGCCAATCTTGAGGAACGCTTTCATCTGCTTCTTGACGAGGTCTCGTCCGCTTTCATCGCCGAGGTTGACCTGATATTCATTGATGACCATCACCCGCATGGATTCCCATTTCTTCCAGCAAGGTTTGCACACCTTGGCCTTAATCTCCGCCTCGAGTTTTCCCATGAACAAGGGGTCGGTAATCGGTTCCCCCGTCTGGCCGCAGGTTACGCATTGCACGTCTGCCATAACGTTTCAGCCCTCCTCTAATGTGTAAGTGCTTCCGCCGAATTGTAACATCGGGTTTCCCTTAAATAATAGGGGGAGCATACGATTGACCCTTGTGAAACTTCGTGTTAGAAGTGGCGCCCCTTCACTTCCCTGCCCCGATGGCGGAACTGGCAGACGCGCCGGACTCAAAATCCGGTTCTCGCAAGAGAGTGGGAGTTCGACCCTCCCTCGGGGCACCACGAGGTGGCGGATGAGAACCCGCAGGACGGGGAAGAAGGCCTTCCATTTACGCCGGCGTTCAAGCCCCTTGACTTGTTTTTTGGACTGGCCTATAGTCCGACCCCTAGTGTCATGAAAATAAAACGATTTCACGTGTTCACCATCGTCCCGTCCTGTTGTCCGTCATTTACTTTATTTTTTAACTCACCAAGGAGGCAGCACATGCGTAAGGTGTTGGCGCTAGGAGCGGCAGTTCTCTTTGTCGGCTCCGTGAGTGTAGCGGTCGCCCAGGAGCGGTTGCAGAGCAACCAATCCGGTATGGGTGTCGGTGAAGGTGTCGGTGACGTGTCCGGGAATAGCACTCGCGTGAATGTGTTCGACCGGACAAGCTTTCTTGAGCGGTTATCGCAGGCTGAAACGGTGTATGGCCGTGTGCTGGGTGTGGATCTCCCCGGAAGGAAGTTGCATCTGGAAAGCGGCGGCAGCTCTCACGATGAAGGCCGCGCCGGCGGCGGTGCGATGAACTACCGTACGGTGTATTTCGATGATAAGACGAACATGGACCAAGTTCGAGCCCTGGAAGCCGGCGACGATATTATTCTGCAAGTGTTCGAGGAAACGAATCAACAACAGCCCTTTGGTACAGGCCGCAAGCTCGTTCGTGAAATCAGCGTGCTGCGCGGTAACGAAAAGCTCGCGGGCTTCGGCGGTCTGGGACAGCGCCCAAATCCGATGACTGAACGCGGCATCACGACGAACAGTGGTTCGACCACGGGCGGCATCAGCGGTGGAGTACTCCCGGGCACTGCGACCGGTGGATCGATCAGCACCACGATCGGCGAGTTCACCGGTGCAGCACCTTGCTGGAACTGTGAGCCGCAGCCAGGATGGGGCTATCAAACCGTTGCGCCAGAGACCAAGGTGCAGAACAGATCAGACTACGGAACTGAAGTGTCGAAGCCGAACTTGGTCAAGGGTCTGCAATAGGCCAAGTCCGCATCGCACTGTTGCGAAGGGGCAGCCGCAAGGCTGCCCCTTTTTATTGGTCTCTGACCAAGCGGGGCCGGTTCTTCTCCATTTGCAGCCGAGTGATGTCCCTGGTACGATTTTGTGAACGCTGATCGGAGACGACCGTGAACGAGCAGGAACAAGCGGTTGAACCTCACGCCGAACTGGATTTGCGAGGCGTGATTTGCCCGTACAACTTCGTCAAAACGAAGTTGAAGCTCGAAACCATGGAATCGGGACAGATCCTTTCGGTGATTCTCGATGCCGGGGATCCCATCAGAAATGTGCCGGTGAGCGTCAGCAACGAAGGCCACGAAGTGTTGTCTCAGGAGCCTCTCGAACAGTCCTATCGTGTCTTCATCCGGCGCACTTGACCAGTCCTCAATTTTTCCTCTGCGCCTGCCAGAACCAGCGTGACGTCTGCGTCTTGGGAAAGCGAGCGGACGATCTCGAGCAGCGATGTCGGGGAGCCCTGATACAGCCGGTCATCTTCCTTCGTCATGTTGACCGCCAGTGTGACGGCTCGG
>DASTJX010000349.1:0-6399 GCA_035716265.1 Nitrospira sp. | reverse complement strand
GTTCCGCCAGGAAAAGTTCACGACGATCTGCTTCGACAATGAACTCTATGCCAACACAGGCGGCCAGGAGAGCGGACTCATGCAGAAGGGCTTCGTGGCAAAGATGGCGCCCGTCGGCAAGCTGTTCGACAAAGTGCGGTTGCCTGAGATCGCCCGCGAGTCCGGGTGTCATTATGTCGTCAATTGCACTGTCAGCAAGCCGTCGCTGGTCGAGAAGGTCATCCGCAATGCCGTCCACATCGCACGGGAAATCGGCCCCACTTATCTTCAGCTCTATACGCCATGCATTCTTGAGATCGGCAAGAACAGCATGGAAGGGCTGCAGGAAATGCGGGATTCGGAGAAGCCGGCCGAGCGATTCGCGTATAAGGAATACGTCAGCGAGCCAGCGAAACAGTTGTTGGCCGAACTTGCCGCGAAGGACAAGGAGCGGAAAGCGGCCGCTAAGCAGTTGGCTGGCCAAGCTCAGGCTTAGAATCGAGATTAATGGTCTAGCAGGAGGCTCAAAATGGCCGTCCAGCAAGGCCGCAGCAAGTGAAGAGGCGAGGCGCACGTCGAGCCTCTGAGCGATGCGAACGACGATGGCGGACATTTTCAGCATCCTGCGACGGAGGCGATCATGATCAAAAAGCGACTCAATATCCGAATGTCCGGTTTGGGCGGGCAAGGCGCAGTGACCGCGGCACATGTATTGGCCATGGCTGCCAACCGGGACGGGAAGTTTTCCATTTCCAATCCGTTTTTTGGCGCCGAAAAGCGGATGGCGCCGGCGGAGAGTTATTGCCGCATCGGCATCGAGCGGATCTATGATCGTGGCGAACTTGTGTTTCCGGACGTGATCCAGGTGTTTCACCCGCAGGTCATCACCATGGGGAAAAGCTACACCATGCCGTTTTACTCCGGTGTGAAGGAAGGCGGTGTGGTCGTGATCAACTCCGCTCAAGCCCTGCTCTCAGAAGAGGACGTCCAACGGCTGAAGGATTTGAACGTTGCCGTGTTTTACATTGCTGGCACGGAGCTCGCCATTGAAGTTGCCGGCACTGAGTTATCTACCAACATGGCCATGATCGGATCGGTATCAGGCATCACCAAATGCGTGTCGATGGAGGCGCTCGACGGCGCCCTTCAAGAGCGGTTCGGCAAGAAGTTCGTCGCATCGGGCGGTACGGCCTCTCTCGACGAAGCGATCAAGAAGAAATTCGCGAAGAAAGAAATGCTGCTGGCCAAGAACCTTGCAACGGTAAAGCGTGCCTACGAGATCGCCAGTGAATGGGCCGAAAAAAACAAGGTTGAGTTGCAGGTCGGCAATCCCGCTGTCGCCGCGTAGGAAAGGGAACACAATTTAATGTATAACGTCGCGCAAGTCATCGACGAAAAATGTACAGCTAAGAAAGGCTGTCGTCTCTGCATCATGTACTGTCCCGAGGCAAACTGCCTCGACCTCAACTCAGCCAAGATGGTGGCGGAAGTCAACATTGATCGCTGCAAGGGTTGCGAACTTTGCGTCGTCGTCTGCAACGCAGCCAAACACGAAGCGATTTTGATGCAGGCAGTCAGCGCCACTGGACAGCTGATGTCGAAAAAGGGAGAATCTGCAGCCCTCGGACAAGCCTATCAGGGGTAACCGAGTTCACAGGGCATTGAACAACCCCATAGCGTTCGCGCTATGGGGTTTTTTGTTCGTGTACGAGGTACGCTATGGATGAAGACAATGTCATTGAGGAACTGCTCAAGGAGATCTCCGGGCTTATTGCGGAGTATCCCAAGGCAATCGAGCGCCGTGCAGCCGTCATCCAAGCGACCGGCAAAGACCCAGACCTCGTTGAAAAACTGGTCAAGGCAGCGGACACCATGCGGGATAGCGGCAATCTTTACCTCACCTGGGCGAAGCATTATGCTGCCTTGGCGGAAGGCAACACAGATGCCTCATCTGACGACGATGAAACAGAAGACTTTGACGTCTAGGCCGCTGACACCTTCTCTGTTCTTCCTCCAAAAAGTCTCGATTTCATCACCGCTCCTTGTGCTAGAATGCGTTCGCACAGACTGAACCATGTTCCCCGGTAGCTCAGTTGGTAGAGCAGCCGGCTGTAGAAGCGAGGGCATGTGGCAGAGCGACGTTCCTATCATGATCGCCGCCAGTATCTGATCAATGCGGTCCACAAGCGTCGGAAAGACATTCGCCGAAAGGCGCTTGAGTATAAAGGGGCTCGTTGTGAACGCTGCGGATATGATCGTTGTATGGAAGCGTTGGAGTTTCACCATCTAGCTTCGACTCGAAAGGATTGGTATTTCCAGCAAGGGCTACACACGCAGCTGGAAGAAAATCCGGGAAGAACTAGACAAGTGCATGCTCCTTTGCGCGAACTGTCACAGAGAAGCGCACTCCACGTTGCAGCCCCCACGGGTAACTGTGGGTGAAAAATCGGGTGAATTCAGGGAAGCCGTCTCCAATTGGAACGGGAATCCTGAGCGAAGCCTGCCGAACGGCTCAAGAGTAGGCAGGAACGTGCAGAGACTAGAGGCTGAGGAGCCGATCCAATAACGCCTCACTAGCGCCCGACACCCTCCCTGACAATCAGGCGGGTGATGAGATAGTCCAAGCCCGGTTGAAAGACTGGGGCCACTTGTAACCGGCTGGTCGCAGGTTCGAGTCCTGCCCGGGGAGCCAATCTTGATGAAGCTGGGCATTAGGCTTTGCCTAATGCCCAGTATCTTCTTTCAGCCCCGCCACCCGCGCAGTCCTGCCCGGGGAGCCAGTCTAGCCGAATGATCACTCCAAATTACTTCCGCATGAAAATGACCGTCTTCGACGGGTTTGTTTTTTCCAGCTCGATACGGACTTCCTCCGTTAGCAAGACAGCAGCAAAGACCCCGCCGCGTCTCGCAGCGTCACCAGTGCAGCGTCAGGTGAAGTCGCATGCCTCCCATTCGCTAATCCGTAAGGCAAGACGAGAAGGTTCCACCTGAAACGAAAACATGTGATGGTTGCAGAACGCATGGAGCAGACACCTTGAATCCGCCTCCCCTACACCTCCCGGACATCCTCTTGGCCATCACGCTCCTGTTGACGATCAGCGCCGTCATGATTCCTCTTGCCCAGCGCGTGGGCATCGGGCCTGAGCTCGGTTTGCTGCTGTCGGGAGTTGTGCTCGGCCTCCCGCACCTTCTTGACCCCGCCCATGTGGCACGCTTGCGAGAGCTCTCAGAATTGGGGGTGGTGTTTTTTCTATTTGTCATCGGCCTCGAGCTGGATCTCAAACAAGCCTGGTCGTTACGCCGGTACGCCTTGGGGATGGGCGCGCTGCAAGTGGTAGTGACCGCTCTCGTGCTGATGGTCTATTGGCGCTGGTTCGGCCAAACCTGGTCCATGGGGCTGTTGCTCGGACTCGTGTTGGCAAACTCCTCAACGGCGCTGGTCATACAAATTCTGGAAAGGAAAAACGAGCTCCACCAGGAGCATGGCCGGGCCGCCTTTGCTGTTCTCTTGTTTCAGGATCTCACCGTTGTGCCGATCATCGCGCTTGTGCCGCTTCTGGCGGGAACAGGGTCCACAGACGTCCACTTAGGGTGGCAGGTGTTGCCGGCCGTGGGCGTAATGGCTCTGCTCTTTTTCATCGGCCGGAAGATCTGTCCATGGTTGTTCCGCATGGCAGGTGGGAGACACATGAGCGAAACCTTCACCGCGATTCTCTTCATCGCCGTCTTGGGCAGCGCCTGGGTGGCCTCACGCACCGGTCTGTCTATGGCCCTGGGTGCTTTCCTCATGGGAGTAGCCTTGTCAGGCACGGAACAGCGGCACCAGCTTAGAAACGAGGTCATGCCCTACAAGAATCTGTTGCTGGGGCTCTTTTTTGTCGCGGTAGGCCTTACTGTCGATCTGAGCGTGTTGACCGAGCATACCGCAAGAATCCTCATGCATGTTCTGGTCATCGTGCTCGTAAAGGCCGCGGTGCTGTACCTCGCGGCTCGGATCATCCGGATGGCACACGGACCTGCTGCGCGTGTGGCCTTCCTTCTGGCTCAGGCCGGAGAATTCGGCTTTGTTATTCTAGGGACCCTGTTGGCCTCCGGCGTCATCACTCCGGACCAGTTTGCCAACGGGATCATGGTAGTCGCGCTCACGACTATCATGACGCCCCTGCTCGACACCATGGGACTGATCTGGAGTCGCCTCAATCGGTCGGTCATGCCGGGGACAAGTGCTTCACCGTCTTAAAGGAGCAATGTGATCGGAGGGAAGTGCCAGAGGACGGCCACTCACGCTGGCGATGCCGGAGCGATGGGATTGCCGGCCTTCGTCCCTGCTCGCCCACTTCGCAATCATCATCTCATGACCGTCGTGCCCCGCTTCTTGTCGAGGGGACCGCTGTTAGCCGGCATCCCGGTTGAGCGGCGGCTGTTTCAGACGGAGCCCGATACGCAGATCGTCGGATTCTGCCACTGGCAGGACAATAGGCGCGCAGCTCAAACGATGCTCCTCCTGCACGGGCTCGAAGGCTGTTGCGATTCCCATTACATGCATGGCATTGCCGCGAAAGCCTACAAGGCGGGGCTGAATGTGGTGCGCCTGAATCAACGCACCTGTGGAGGCACGGAACATCTGTCTCCTACCTTGTACAACAGCGGCCTCAGTGCAGACTACCGCAGCGTGCTGCATGAGTTGGCCGCCGAGCAGATACACCGCATCTGGCTTGTCGGATACTCCATGGGCGGCAACCTGCTCCTCAAGGCAACAGGTGAACTGGGCCGGAGCCAACCGGCGCTCGCTGGTAGTGTCGTTGTGTGTCCGAATATCGACCCGACCCTGTGTGTCCGTGAGTTGGAACGGCCGGCCAACTGGCTATACCACCGTCACTTCCTGACACGGCTCAAGGCACGCGTGCGGCGGAAGGCGTTGCTGTCGCCGGGCAAGTGGGATCTGAAGGGCTTAGAGGCCATTACACGCATCAGTGAATTCGACGACCGTTACACGGCACCTGACGGTGGATATCGTAACGCGGCAGACTACTACGATCGTTCAGGCGCTCGTCACGTCCTGCACAACATTGCGGTTCATACGACGATCATCACCGCGCAAGATGATCCCTTCATTCCCTACTCCATGTTCCTGACACCCGCCGTGCAGCAGAATCCATCCATCCGTTTGCTCGCTCCTGCTCATGGCGGCCATTGCGGATTTCTCCAGACCAGACGGCGTGAAGAAGACCGGTATTGGGTGGAAAACCGCATTGTCGAGATTGTCAAAGGAGCGGGATAGAAAAAACCGGCCGCCCCGCAATGAGGCAGCCGGATCACGGTAGTTCTTATGCGGCCTTTCTCAGCCGCCGGGAATCCGCCGATGCGATTTGGGGCGCGCACTTTTGGACCCACGTCAAGATCAACCATCCGCAGCATACGATGAGCCCGATGATAAACATCCAGTTATACGTCTCCTTGCCTGATTTTCCGAGAAAGGGCTGACAGGCATACAAGAGGACAGGATAGGCGAGCCCCACGATGATGAGAGTCGCAACCGGCAAAATCAGTGATCGATAGGCTGCCAGCCACTTCCACTCTTCTGGCGGATCCGCCGCCAGTTGCCGCGCTCCGAACCACGCCAATACGATGCCGGCGCCGTAACCAATGAACTGAACCAGGTCAGACGCATGGAGTTTTCCCACCGCAGTGTCGCGGAAGAGGGGCAAATGCCCTAAGACGACAGCACATAACATCGACAACATCATGGCCACTCCATACCCCAGTATCCATCGCTTTGCTTTCATGCTGAACCTCCTCACGTATTTCGGAACGCGGTTAAGCCAGCTATAAGCATAGCACCAGATGGTTTTCCAGAGGCGAATCAAGACGTTAAGATTGAAACGATCAGAGGGGAGTGAACTGGACCTTACGGCCTGACGAGATGAGAGCGGACTTCCTGCGCATAACTCTTAAAAGGATCCGGCATGGGAAACGGGTCGAGGCCGCGCAGCTGGAAGATCGACCAATTGATGACGTAAGACGGGAACAACCGTTCTTCTTTCCGTGCAGACTCCGGTTCTGCCGGTGGCCCACAGGTCAGCAGGTACTTGACAAGCTCGCCGCGACCGAACGCGCGGGTGTTGCGGGGAGGGTGCTCCATCGCCAACTCCACGGCCTTGTCCGTCGTCAAGCGAGGCACTCGCCCTTCGTGCAGTAATCCATAGTACAGGCCTTTCTCAGAGTCCAGATTATGGTACTCCAGATCCAAACTCTTCAGCATTGGATCGTTCCATTCCAGCTTTTCAGCCTCCCGGAAGGTCTCCAACAACCACAATTTCGACGCCCAGTCGACACGTCCCACTAGGCAGCTGTAATCACCGCGAAGATCTTGCAAGACGGCCTCCCATTGTTCGAGTACCCAGTCTGTTTCGTCGTCCT